>JAAFIN010000014.1 GCA_013297825.1 Cytophagales bacterium | reverse complement strand
ATATCCAAATGTTGGATTTCAGCAAGTAAATTATAAAAACGCCTTATCATAAATTTTTTCTTATTTTTTCCTCCAAATTGGTCAGCAAAACCATCTGTAAATAAATAAAACGTGGTAGGCTCACTAATATCAAAAGTATGTTTGGTAAAAATACGTGTGCGTTCTAATTGTAATCCACCAATGGCAAGCATATCGCCTTTTATGATGCGTTGTTCTCCATTTTGGAACAATACAAGGGGATTATGCGCCCCTGCAAATGACAAAGTTTTTGCTTTTTCGTCAATCATTACCACCGAAATATCCATACCATCACGATTAAGTGTGTGTTCTTGTTGCAAGGTTTTGCGAATACTCACGTGCATTTGGTTAAGGATTTGGTCAGGTTGTGTTACATTTTTATCCAAAATAATTTGATTAAGCACTGCATCTGCTATCATTGTCATAAAAGCACCTGGCACACCGTGTCCTGTACAATCAACTGCCACAATAATAATTTTTTCTTTTATTTTTTGTACCCAATAAAAATCTCCTGACACAATATCACGAGGCTTAAACAAAATAAAATTTTGGGGAACAAGGGCATTGATATTTTCTTCAAAAGGTAATAAAGCGTGCTGTATGCGTTCTGCGTAATTGATGCTGGAAGTAATATCTCGGTTTTTTTCTTCAATTTCTTTATTTTGCAAATTGATTTGTGTATTTCGCAGTTCTATTTCTTTTTTTTGTTGGGTAAGCAAATTATTTGCTTTTTGTTTTTCAGCATTTTTATAAAAATAAAGCACCAACAACGCAGAAACCAACGCCAAAAAAATCAACGAACCAAACAACCAAAAATTTCTGCGTTGGAGTTTAGCGGTTTGAAGTTCAGCTTTGTCTTTTAGGATTTCAATTTCTGCCTCTTTTTTCTCACTTTCATACAAAATGTGCATATTGTTGCTTTGGCGACGAATAGCATCATTGCTGATACTATCTTTGAGCGAAAGGTATTTTTTGAGGTAAAAAAATGCTTTATTGACATCACCCATTACAGCGTGAATTTCTGAAAGTGTATTTCTGCTTTCTTTTATCCATTCTTTTGCATCAGCAATTTCTGCGGTTTTTAGGGCATTTTGGGCATAAGAAAGTGCTTTTGGATAATTTTTTTGCAATACACAAGTGCGTGCAATATGCAAAAGATATTCAGAAATATCTTCAGGTTGGTCAAGTTTTTTAAAAATTTCAACTGCTTTTTGTAAATAATTCAAAGCAAGCGGATAATCATTTTTTGCCCTGTGAATTTTTCCTAAAATTCCATAACAATAGCCCAAATTATCTATAATATTATATTTTTCGCTGATTTTGATGGCTCTTTCTTCGTGTTCAATGGCATCTTTGTATTGTTTTAAATCTGCAAGCACTTCCCCAATATTGAGCAAATAGGTTGCAATATCTTCTTCGGTTTTTACATTTTGGTCATTTTCTGCGATTTCTAAGGCTTTTCTGTAATGATAAAGTGCTTTTAGTAAATCATTTTGGCGATAATAAGTATAACCAATATTATTGTGCAAAGAAACCAAACCACTTTTGTAATTTTTTTCTTCAAACATTTTCAAAGCCTGCAATTTATAAGAAAGTCCTTCCACATATTCGCCTTGTTGCACATAAAGGCTTCCCAAATAATCCAAAGTATTACCTATAAGCCTAAAATTTTGCGTTTTTTGGGCTTTTTGGCGTGCAAGTTGGGCATAATGATATGCTTCTTTAAAATTTTTGCGTTGGTAAAGTTGCGACAAATCCCTATAAATTTTGACTTGTGCAGTGTCATCTGCCAAAGGCAATAATTTGAGAAGGCTATCTATTTTTGTTTGACTTTGTGCAAAGATTTCATTTTTTTGAACAAAAAAATTAAAAATCAATACCAAAATCAATAATTTGAAATACATTTTGAATGATAAATGATAAATGATGAATGATAAATGAAACAGCCCCAAATCCTTAAATTATCCATTTCATTATTTTTATGCGAAATCTAAATAAAAAAGTGCAAAGATACTAATTTTTTTGCTCTCTGACAATTTTTATGGAGTTACAAACCTATAAGGTTTTTAAAAACCTTATAGGTTTAATTATCAATATTCTATATTAAAAAATAAAGAATAAATTTAACACATTCCACAAAAATTATCAGAGAACCATTTTTTTGCTCTCTGACAATTTTTTGGGGAATTATGGATTATAAAAACCTATGGTTTTTATAATGCTTTTGTCATTGTAAAAGTATTTTCCTCACACCAACAAATATAAAAAAATTATCAGACAACCATTTTGTATTTAAAATCCTTAGAAATAATAAATTTATATTTTTTATTTAGACTAAATAAAAATAATATTTGATTTTTATATAAAAGCATATATTTTTGCGATTATTTTAAGTACAAAAAAATTACAATTATGTTAAATAAAATCATTTTGAGTGCAAACATTGCACTACGTTTGTTTTTGGGGGTAATGATGCTTTTGGGTAGTTCCAAAAAATTTGATGTTGTGCCTTCTGCTGATACTATGTTGATATTAGAAGCAAAAGATGCCAAAAAAGCACAGGAATTAAAAAGTAATCCTGACAAACTCAAACGCAAAAATTATATATTTGGTATGCAACAAACGGGTTATGCTTGGCAACTAATAGGCGTTGTAGAGGCTTTGGCTGGTATTTTATTGATTTCCCAAATATTTGGTTTTTTGGGTGCAGTTATTTGTTTACCTGTGGTTTTGCATATATTTTTATTCCACTTATTTTTGGAATTTGATGAAGTAGGCGAATTGATAGAAACTGCTTTGCTACTTGTAGCGAATATTTGGTTAATTGCTTGGGAATATAAAAATTGGAAGCATTTGCTTATAAATAAAATTTGGGAAAAAAGGGAAAAGGTGTAAGGAAAAAGGTATCAGGAGAAAGGTATCAGGAAAAAGGTATCAGGAAAAAGGTATCAGGAGAAAGGTATCAGGAGAAAGGAAACAGCCAAATAAGAACAGGATTTTTAGGGTTTTAAAATTAACAGGATTAAACAGCCAAATTTTAATTGAACCTTAAATTTTTGTATTTGGCTGTTTCATTTATCATTCATCATTTAACATTTATCATTAAAAATTTGGCTGTTTCATTTATCATTTATCATTAAAAAAATATGCTAACCAGACTTAATATGCTTTTTGAAATGTTGCATCAAACACCAGACGACCCATTTTTGATATATGCAATAGGTTTGGAAATGCAACAAACTGAACCACAAAAAACTATAGAAATGTGGCAAAAACTTGCAGAAGATTTTGAGGATTATTTGCCTGTTTATTATTCATTGGGCAAATTATATGAAGATTTTGAGGAAATTGATTTGGCAAAAAATATGTATGAAAAAGGTATTTTAATTGCTAAAAAACAAGAAAATCACAAAATCCTAAAAGAACTTCAAACTGCTTTAATGAATGTGGATTTTTAAATAACAAATTAGCCTAAATAAAAAAAACAAGACTTACCAAATCTAAAAAAATTTGGCAAATCTTGAATTTTGAATTTCGTAAAAAATCATCAAATAACCATAAAATTAGTTTTTTTATCTAAAAATAAACCCATTTGGTGCAATTCCTGCATTAAATTGGTCTAAAAATGTGCCTTGTGCATCATAACGATACACCACGCCATTACTCGTAAAACCTTTACTATCACCCACATACAAAATATTATTTTTGTCAATACCAACTCCATACAAATTATCTCTTGTGATAATTGCATTTGTTGGAATATTTGTAGCGGTGATGTCCATTGTAAATATTTTGCAAGGTTGGTTAAAAGGTGTTGTAAGCCAATAAATTTTATCTTTGGTATCATTCAACACCATTTTTTCGTTGTAACCTGACACAGGAATATTCGCAAAAGTTTGTTCTGCGGTGTTATTTGCAGGATTAAGACGCACCAAATTTCCACCACCACACAATACCCAAATTTTGTTATTTTTATCTAATAACATTTTATCAGCCCCAAAACCAACCGTAATATCTACGATTTTGGTATTAGTTGAAGTATTAAATACTGCAATTTTATCAGTTCCTGCCAAACTCACATACAAATTATTATTAAAAACCAATAAATTTTGAGGTTGTCCATTCAAAGGAATTTTAGCAGAAATTGTATTATTATCCAAATTTAATACAGTAATAAAGCCATTTTCAAATGCAAAAGTTGAACTGTTATAAGTTCCCCAATTACTTACATAACCTTTATTGCCAATTCCTACAAAACTATAAGGATTGGTAAAGTTGGTATTTCCGCCTTCATTTTTAAAATTTTTGATAAGCGAAAAATCTGTATTTTTCACCCTCAAAACCTTATCAGACGCATTTGTAACCACATAATAACTGTCCCCAAACGTTACCATATTTTGGATAGTTCCTGCCACAGGAAAACCATTTGCAACCTCAAAAACACCCAAAGTTGGCAATTTTTTTGTGGAATTATACACACTTACAGAGCCTGTTGCACTGCTAAAATTCCCTTCATTGATGACTACTACATCATTTATATCAACGATTGGGTCACTGTTGTTATTTTTGGTACAAGCAGAAAAAACCAAAGTAAAAGCCAATAATAATTTGGCTACAAAATAAAATTTTGTTTTCATATATATAAAATTGTTAAAAATTGCGTAATAATTATAGAAATTAAAGGTCAAAAACAGCCAAAGTCTGAAACAGGATTTTCAGGATTATGGGATTAGCAAAACTTATCGCATAGTGCCTCAAAGGCATTGCTCTAAAAAGATAATTTTGATAATTTTCATTAAGGGCATTTTTTATTTGGAAATCCAGAGAAAATTCTAATGAATTTTTCCAAAAAAAGTTTTTACCAATATTCCAATTCATCGTTTGAAAACCCTCCAAACGCCCCAAAAGCGTGTTTACATTATCCAATGTTTCAAAACGCTCTCCTGTATGTTGGTATGAAATATTTGTAAATACGTTCTTATACTTAATCCAAAAATACAAATTCCACCTATGTTGTGGCGTGTAAGGAAGTTGTTTTTTATCCAAATAATATACTGTACTTTCTACATTTTCACGATTTAAAGATTGTGTAAAAGCATATTGACACGAAATCGCAAAATCTAAATCTTTGTTTTTGGCATTTTGCATATTTTTTTGGATTTTAAAAGAAAATTCTGCACCTTTTACCTCCACATTTCTACGATTTTGAGGTTGCCAAATACTGCCTTGCGGTTGCCACAAAATCCAATCCTGAACATACATTTGATAATGTGTAGCTTCCAACGTAAAAAGAATTTTTGGAAAACTTTGGTAAAAAAATGCTCCTACTTCCCCACTCCACGCATTTTCAGGTCTTAAATTTGGATTTTGGCTTCCTGCCCAATATCTATCATTGAGTGTAGGAACTTTGTAATTACGTGAAAAAGTGTTTTTTAAAGAAAAAATTTGGTTTTCTTTTTTTATAAAAAAATATTGTTGCGAAAAATTTGGAGTAATTGGCGTAAAATTTTGATTGATAATATTCTGCCTAATATTTATGCTGATTTGGTATTTTTTGGAAATATCATATAAAAAATATGCAAAAAAATCAATTCTATTTTCCCAAATTTGGGCATTGTACGCATCTACATTGGTACGAATAAGCGTGTTATTTGCCCCAAATTGAAATGTAATATTTTTTATATTTTTTTCTGCTTTTAATTGGCTTACAAATCTATGCGTTGCAGTAGTTTGTTGTTCATTAAATAATAAATAATCATACAAATATGCTTGTTTCACAAAAATTGACCAATTAGCAAAATGCTTTTGAAAATCCAACATTACACGCAGATTATTGTCTTTTTGTGTTGCCCACGTGCTTTGGTCTTGGTTGGCACTCATTGTAGGTTGAATGTGTAGATTTCGCATTTGTCCCCAAGATTTCAAAGCAAATAAAGTGCTTTTATTGGGTTTAAAATAAATATCTTGTGTAAAACTATTTTGAAACCAAGACGCATTTTGTTGCGTTTCTAAGGGCGAATTTTGTTGGGTTTTGTTATAAAAAGGGAAATTATTTTGTATAAAATTTCTTGAAAATGTATTTTGAAATTCCCATTTTTTTAAAGAAATATTACTTTGAATTTGCGAAAAACTTTGTCCAAAACTCCCAAAAGTTTGCCTTAATGTGATATTTTTTTGATGATTCCAAAGCGGGTTTTGGTCTATTGACACTGCTCCGCCTATTGCTTCTGACCCTTGCCAAGCACTCGCACCGCCATAATGCAATGTGATTTTTTGGGTATTATTGAGTGGAATATTTCCAAAATCTGCCTCGCCAAGCGTAAGCGAATTGATGGGAATTCCATTCCAAATAACCGCAGTATGACTCGCCCCTGTGCCACGCAACGAAATACTCCCCAGCATACCATTTCCATATTGCTTGATATAGGCAGGCGTATTGTGCATAAGCCAATCACCTACATTTTGGGTAGGATTTTGGGCAAGATAAATGCTATCAATGCTTTGTTTTTTGGAGGCAAGTGCATATTTTTCCCATTTTTCGCCTGTGATTTCAATGGTTTGAAGTTGCGAAATGGTATCATTTTTTAGATTTTGTCCAAATAAAATTTGGCTATTTATCCAAAAAAAGCATATAAAAGCAGGTATTTTCTTTGAAGGAAATAAGAGTTTTCCTACAAAAAAAATGATTTTTTTGTGTTTCATTTTTGCCAAAGTCTTTCACCCGAAGACGAGGTTTTTTTTAAGTAAAAAAATATTTTTTAAGACTTTGGCAGGTCTCCTGACTTATGGCATATTCATAAAGCCTTCCCATTTTTAAAAAACAGTGGCGAAAAATTTTATGAATTTTTTTGTATTTTTTGACACAAAAACCATTTACAGTTGCGGGGACAGTTTCGGATTTGCACCGTATTCCCTTTTAAAACATTTAATTTTTTTTGAAAAAAACTAAATGTTACCAACAATCTGGTGCAAAGATAGGTTAGTTTTTTTAAAATCCAAATTTTAATTACTCCCCCAATTTTCCCTGTCAAGGCTACGATATTGAATCGCCTCTGCAAGATGTTCTATTTTGATTTCAATGCTCTCTGCGAGGTCAGCAATGGTGCGAGCAACTTTAAGAATACGGTCATAAGCTCTTGCTGAAAGTTTGAGGCGTTCCATTGCAGTTTTTAATAATGTTTTGCCTTGTTGGCTGATTTCGCAAATATCTTTAACCATTTGAGGCGACATCATTGCATTTGAATAAATTTGTGGATTGTCCTTAAAACGCTCTGTTTGGATTTCTCTTGCTTTTATCACCCTTGTACGAATGGTTGCACTGTCTTCATTTTTGCGGTTAGCGGTCATTTCGTCAAAAGAAACAGGCGTAACTTCCACGTGTAAATCTATTCTGTCCAAAAGAGGCCCACTCACTTTATTTAAGTATTTTTGGACTACGCCACCACCACAAACACATTCTTTTTCAGGGTGATTGTAATAGCCACAAGGACAGGGATTCATACTTGCAATCAGCATAAAATTAGCAGGAAAATCTACCGAAATTTTTGCTCTTGCAATGCTTACTTTTCTTTCTTCTAAAGGTTGTCGCATTACTTCTAAAACCGTTCTTTTAAATTCTGGCAATTCGTCCAAAAATAACACGCCATTGTGAGCAAGTGATATTTCGCCTGGTTGTGGAACAGTTCCACCGCCTACAAGTGCGACATCACTAATGGTGTGATGTGGTGAGCGAAAAGGGCGTTGAGCAAGCAAAGACGTGTCTTTTCCTAATCTTCCCACAACGGAATGAATTTTTGTGGTTTCTAATGCTTCGTGCAGAGATAAAGGAGGAAGAATAGAAGGCAATCTTTTGGCGAGCATTGTTTTCCCTGCACCAGGAGGCCCTATCATAATGACATTATGCCCACCTGCTGCTGCGATTTCCAAAGCACGTTTTATGTTTTCTTGTCCTTGCACGTGTGAAAAATCTGCTTCATAAAAATTAACACTATCCGAAAAAATCTCTCTTGTTCTGCTTTCTTTTGGAGGAATGTGTAATTTTTGTTCCAAAAAATCAACTGCTTCCTGCATATTTTTTACGCCAATTACATCAATATTATTCACAATAGATGCTTCTGACGCATTTTCTTCTGGCAAAATCAATCCTTTAAAACCTTCTTTTCGTGCTTCAATGGCTATGGGCAATACACCTTTTACAGCTCTTAAATTACCATCAAGAGCCAATTCGCCCAAAATCATATATTTTTCCAAAGTGTCATTTACAAATATTTGTCCTGATGCTGAAAGTATGCCCAATGCAATTGCTAAGTCATAAGATGCACCTTCTTTGCGAATATCCGCAGGAGCCATATTTACCACTACTTTTTGTCGTGGAAATTGATAGCCCAAATATTTCATAGCTAATTCTATGCGAAATTGACTTTCTTTGATAGCATTATCAGGCATACCCACAATAAAAAAATTTGTGCCTGTGGTTACGCTTACTTCTATGGTTACTGCCATTGCGGTAATGCCATATACCGAACTACCAAAGGTTTTGGAAAGCATATTCTTTGATAGCATTATCAGGCATACCCACAATAAAAAAATTTGTGCCTGTGGTTACGCTTACTTCTATGGTTACTGCCATTGCGGTAATGCCATATACCGAACTACCAAAGGTTTTGGAAAGCATATTTTTTAATGGTGAATGTTAAATGTTAAATGGTAAATGTTGAATGAAGCCCCCTAACCCCCAAAGGGGGAATAAAAGGCACATTTTAAAAAAATAAAAAAAATAACTGCTAAAAATCCCCCCCTTGGTATTTGCTCCCCCTTTGGGGGCTGGGGGGCTATTCAATATCAGGATTTTGGTTTGTAAAACCCATATTTTGACGAAAAGAATTGATATTTTCTTCGCCAAATATTTGTGAGGCTTTTGCAAAAATATCCTCTTGAAATTTCATTCCTTTTTCTGTATTAAGCCATTTTGCTAAATACACGCCTGCACTTATACCCACCACAAATCCAATTATTGTTCTCATAAAAAAAAGTTTAAAAGTTTAAAAAGTTCAAAAGTTCAAAAGTTCAAGGTTCAAAGTTTAAGGTTCAAATTAAAAAAAATGACTATTTTAATCTTGTCAATCTTAAAATCCTGAAAATCCTGTTTTTATTTGGCTGTTTCATTTACCATTCACCATTTACCATTATTTTACTGTCCGCTAAATTTATCCAATTTTTCTTTTTCTTCTGGTGAAAGTTTATGAAAACCAACCTGCGAAATTTTATCTAATATTGCATCAATTTCAGCTTGATTAGGCAAATTAGAATTTACATTATTAGAAGAATTGTTATTTTTCTTTTGATAAGCATTTGAAGCATTGCTATTTACTTTCACTTTACTTTGGTTATAATTGTTATTTTTCTTTGTTTTTTTAGAAAAAAGATTACCAAAAAAATCCAAAATCTTGCCAATCCACGCCCCAATATCTCTGCCTCTTTGCAGTTGTGAAATATAAATATAACCTATCAAAATTCCGCCCAAATGTGCTAATTCACCTCCTGCATTTCCTCCACGCAAGCCAATAATCGTTCCTACAAGATAAAAAAGTGCTATCCAACGAATTTGTACTGCTCCCAAAAATAAAACCTGCAAACTATAAGTAGGCACAAGCGTTGCAGTTCCAAAAACAATCGCATAAACACCTGCTGACGCACCCAACATAAAAGTTACTTTATCCAAATTGGGCACAAAAGGAGCTATCAAAAAAAACATTACCGCACCAGCCAATCCACCTAAAATATAGGTAATTAAAACTTTTTTATCCCCCAAAAAATCCCCCAAAATACTACCAAATACATACAAAAACATCATATTCCAAAAAATATGACCAATATCTTTGTGCGTAAAAAAATACGAAATCAGCACCCAAGGCTTGTATAAGTTATTTTCAATGGGCGAAGAAAGATAAAACCAAGTTCTTTCAAACATAGCATATTCTTTTTCAAATCTGCCAAAAAAGGCAAATAAATGAGCTATATTTAATACCAAAAATATTGCAATATTGATGATGATAATTTTCATCAATACATTAGAACGAAACGAAGATTTTACATCATCATATATACTACTCATAATTTTTTAGGAAAATATATTGTGTGCGAAACAAAAATATACCAAATAAAATACAATATTTTTTGTTTTTTATTGGCGTTTTAGTTATGCTTTTGGATTTTAAGCTGAATTTTCACGCCTAAATTAGCGTTTTATTTATAAATAAACAAATAAAATATCGGAGAGGTTTTATTTTTTAGAAAATTTAATAAAAATTATGAGAAAATTAAGAAATACACAATGCTTTTTCAAATAAAGTAAGCCATTTTTTCAAAAAAATTTGTGGATTTTCATTTGGAAATATTTTTAAAAATTCTGCAATTCCTGCACTGTGATTTACCACAAAAAATGCTAATGTTTGTGCATCAATATTAGTATCAATGAGGTTTTTGGCTTGTTGTTGTGCAATCATTTTTTGAAAAAAAAGCGTGCTTTGTTTCAACGTTTTTTCGTGAAGATTACCCAATTCTTCATTGTGTCGTTCTTGGGAAACATTATACAAAAATTTTTGGAGAACAGGATTTTGTTCATCAAATAGAAGATTTTGTTGGTTTATTTTTTCAAAAAGATTGAAAAAATCGTCATTTTTTTCTTGAAAAATATGAGAAATTGCTTGTTGTTTTTTTTGTTGGGCTTGTTGAATGAGATAAAAATAAAGGCTTTTTTTATCTTCAAAATACTGATAAACGCTTCCTTTGGCTATTTGGGCAGATTGTGCAATCCGCCCAATATTTGCTTGTGCATAATCATACAAAGCAAATTCTTGGAAAGCAGATTCCAAAAAAATAGTTTTTTTCTGGGTAGAAAGTTTTTCAAAAGTGGGTTTCAAATGATAAATGATAAATGATAAATGTTAAATGATGAATGAAACAACACCATTCCTAATTCCTAATTGTCAATTCCTAATTACTTACACTCCAATTCCAAAAATATTTTATTAACTTCTGGGTGTTGAAGGTCTTTTGCATTTTTGAAGGCTTTGCAGGCTTCTTCCTTATTTTTGAGTTTTTGATAAGTAAGCCCAAGTCCATACCAACTTTCAGCATCTTTTGGGTTATTTTTTGTAACAAATTCAAAATCTTTTTGGGCTTTTTCAAATTCCTGCAAATTATAATATGCAATTCCACGATTAAAATATGCATCTAAATAATCAGGCTTTAAAAAAATGGCTTTGTCAAAATCTGTTATTGCTTCATTGGGTTGGTTAAGTTCATCTTTCAGATTTCCACGATTATTGTAAAAAGAGGCATCATTTTTTTCTACATCTATCAAATTATCATATTCTTTTAATGCACCTGCACTATCATTTATAGCCAATTTGCATTTTATAAGTAAAAAAATAGATTCTTTATGACCCCCATATTTTTCGTTTGCAATTAGAAAATCAGAAATGGCTTCTTTAAATAAATTTTTTTCAAATTTTTCTTTGCCATTATTAAAATCTTTTTCCCAATTATTTTGGGCGAATACAAAGCCTCCAAAAAAGCCCCCCAACCCCCAAAGGGGGAGCGAAAGGAAGATAATTTTATAGATTAAGATATAGAATTTTAAAAACATAAATTTTAAAAAGATTATTTTGAATAAATATTTAACTTTGTGCATAATTTTCCTTCAAATTTAGTTTTTTCTTGTGTTTAAACAAAATACTGACACCTAAATACTGATACCTGACACCTGAATACTGACACCTTCAATAATATGTTCGTTTCTATCATTACCATTACCTACAATGCAGAATTATATTTGGAAAATACAATTTTAAGTATTATTCAACAAACTTCACAAGATTTTGAATATATTATTATTGATGGCAATTCCAAAGATAATACGCTTAACATCATCAAAAAGTATGAAAATCACATCTCAAAATACATTTCTGAACCAGACAAAGGCATTTATGATGCAATGAATAAAGGTATTCAGCTTGCAAAAGGTGATTTTGTATGGTTTATGAATGCAGGTGATACCATT
Source organism: Cytophagales bacterium (assembly GCA_013297825.1). Classification (GTDB taxonomy): domain Bacteria; phylum Bacteroidota; class Bacteroidia; order Cytophagales; family Microscillaceae; genus JAAFIN01. The sequence goes on along the minus strand of JAAFIN010000014.1, from coordinate 26,113 downwards.
TTTGAAAAAAATACTTTAGAAAATATACAAAAAATCTTTCAAAAAAATCCTACTACTGATGTGTTTTATGGTGATGCGTGGTATATTGATTTGGCAGGGAAAAATTTAGGCAAAAAAAGCGAAATTACCCCAATGTTATTGCCAAAAAATCTTAAATATCAAGATTTTGGTATGGGATTGTTAGTTTGTCATCAAGCTATTTTGGTCAAAAGGGAAATTTCACCTTTGTATGACCTTACACACAAATACAGTGCAGACATTGATTGGGTTATAAAAGCTACCAAACAAGCCAAAAATATTACACATACACACCAAATATTAACCACATACCGACAAGGTGGTTTTTCACGCAAACATCTTTATAATTCACTTAAAGACCGTTACAAAATATTAGCAAAGCATTTTGGTTTTTGGCAAAATTTATACAATCATTTTAGGATTTTAATGCGAAGTTTGTATTTTATTGCTACAAAAAAAAGAACTTATTAAAAGTAATTAGTAGTCAGGAGTCAGGTACCAGTACAAAAAGCCTTTAAAAAAGAGAAATAACTTTTATTTAGGTAAAAAAACGTATTTTTATTTTTGGCAAAGAATTTGAATAATGTAAAGTGCTATTAATTTTGGTGTCATTTTTGTTTTTGGCAATCTTTTTTCTTTGGAAAATGCACTGCTTACATAAACAACACAACACGAAAACCGGTAAGTTGCCCAAAAGGTGGTTTATCGGTTTTTGTTGTTTTTACAAAAAAAATTGCATTTATTTTTTTAGAATAAATGCAATTTTTTTTATTGTTTTTTATGATTTTTAATTTTTAAATTCCCCCTTTGGGGGTTAGGGGGCTTTTAGTTTTCAATAATATCAACTATTTTTTTGAATGGGATAGCCCAAGCAGGCATTATATCAAGTGTATCCATACCAGCCCAGCGACCTTGTTCGCGGTCAGCAAGCATTTTGATGGCATTAAGTTTTTCAGACAATTCAATGATTTGATTTTGGAGGTCTGAATTATTCATTTCAGAAGGGTTGATTTCTAATGTGTTCATAAGTTTGTTTATCAGAATTAAGAATATTATTCTGTATAATAGTATAACAAAGACCAATATAAAAAGGTTTCACAAAATAATATTTTTTCAAACTTTTTTTTATCAAAAAATAAAACTTTTATTTTTTTTGGAATTTCGCAATAAATTTATTTTTTTCAAGTATATTTTGTAGTTTTGGTTTGAAACTAATACTACCTTATCAATTTGCTTTGTGATTTTAAAAAAATGATTTAAAAAAATGAAATATTTTATACTTTTTTTATTTGTAAATTTTTCTTTTTTCTCAAAAATATTAGCCCAAACACCTTTTTTGTATCATTACAAAGGTGATAATATTCCTACATTCGGGTCAGTATTTGATATTAACCAAGACAAAGACGGTATCATATACGTATCAGGTAGTCCTACTTTGTTGTACAATGGTACAAATTGGCAAAGTGTGGAAGGATTGGATAATGTGAGAAGTTCATTATTGGATAATGATGGAATTATGCTTATAGGTGGGAAAAATGGCATAGGATATTTGGAAAATATAGCAAATGGCAACAAAAAATATATTTCGCTTAATCATTTACTTTCAGAAGAAGAACTAAAAATCCCAACCATTTGGCGAATACACCAAAACAAAGAAGGTGTTTTTTTTCAATCTCAAAAATTCATTTTTCAATTAAAAAAAGAAGGAAAATCATACAAAAAAATCAATAGCTTTCGTGCAAAATCCAATATTGAATTTTCGTTTTTGGTTGATGAAAAAATTTATTTTAGAGATGAAGATATTGAAAGAAAACAAACTATATTGTGTGAAATTGTTGGAAATGATATAAAAACTATTTTTGAACAACCCACAGAAATCAAAGATAATTTTTTGGCAGAATTGCATCATATATTACCTTATCAAAATAATACATTTTTATTTTTTACAAGAGCCAAAGGAATTATTGCTTTTGATATTAAAACGAAAAAAAGAAACGAAAATTTCAAAAGTGATGAAAAACTAAAAAACATTAGGATTTATGATGTTCAAGTATTAAAAAATGGAAATATAGTAATTGGCACAATGGACAAAGGGCTTTTTATTCTTAATAAAAATCTTGATATTTTGTACCAAATAAACGACAAAAACGGTTTGCCAAATAACAATGTTCATACCATATTTGAGGACAAAGAAAATAATATTTGGGTAGGTACAGGAAGTTCATTGGTCAAAATATTGCTTGGTGTGCCTGTTGAAGTCTATAATAATTTCCAAAACCTAAAAGAAAGAGTTTATGCAACATTGGAACACAAAGGTATTTTTTATGCTGCTACTAATATCGGAACGTATTTTTGGGACAAAAAAAACAATACATTTTCCCTCATTGAAGGCACACAATTTCAATGTTGGAATATGGAATCTTCAGGCGAAGGCGTGCTTATCGCAGGAGGCAACAAAGGGGCTTTTTATGTAGAAAATACCACTTTATTAGATTATGAAACTTATCCAAATGCGTGTTTTCAATTACTCAAAGCCTCACAAGATAGCACCATTTTGTTTGTGCCTACTTATACAGGTGTGCGTGTAACAAGGTTTTATAACAATACTTTTAAAAACAAAAAATTTAAAGAAATTGGTTTTATAAAAGGTTCAGAGGCAGATTGCAGAAAAATCATTCAAACCTCGCCCAATAAAATTTGGGTACAATCTTCCAAAGGTATTTTTACCATAGAATTTTTAGAAGGTTTTTATACACAAAAAGCTCTTGAAAATACCAAAATTACTTTTCACAAAGAAGGTATTACAGGAAAAGGTACTGTATTTATGCAACTGCACAAAGGAGAATTATTGTTTAGAAATGAGGAATTTTTTTTCAAATTTGAAAATAATGCTTTTTTAAAATTAAATCCTTTTCAAATCAATTCCAAAAATACAGATTTAAAACCTTCTGCTTTTTTTGAAGATAAAAATCAAAATCTTTGGTTTTTGAACAAAAAAATAATTCTCCAAAAACAACAAAATGATAGTTACAACATAGATTCCACTACTTTACGTTTTGTGCCTGCAAATGCCAATAATCTGTATCAATATTCAGCAGAAACATTTTTTATTGCACACACAGAAGGCATACATAAATTTCAACCAAAAAAATTATTAACCAAAATTCCTTTTGTACTCAAAATCAAAAATATTCGTATTGGCGAAGATTCTTTATTGAATTTTGTTGATGTGCAGAAAAATGATTTTTTGGATTTAAAAATCCCTTACAAAGACCACAATCTTACATTTCAATTTGGGGCATTGAGTTTTTTGGACGAAAATAAAAACCAAATTCAATACAAATTGGAAGGTTTTGATGAAAATTGGTCGCATTGGCAAAAAATTTCTCAAAAAGAATACACTAATCTTTTGGAAGGGAATTATATTTTTAGAATTAGGGCAATGAATGTTTTGGGTGAAATGAGCAATGAAATTCAACTCAAATTTACCATTTTACCGCCCTATTATCGCACTTGGTGGGCATATATTTTGTATGTGATTTTAGCCATTTTGGTTATTTTTTTATTGGTAAAAAATTATACTTATCGTTTGCAAAAAGACAAAGAGCGTTTGGAAAATATCGTTAAAGAACGCACCAATGAAATTCAACAAAAAAATATTACCTTAGAACAACAAAAAGAAGAAATTTTTGCTATTGCTGAAAATCTCAAAGAAGTAAATGAAGAACTTACAACCCAAAGCAACATCATAGAAAATAAAAATCGCCACATCACAGAAAGCATCAATTATGCAAAACGCATTCAAACTGCTATGCTTCCTTTTGAAGAAACTATTGCTAAAACACTTGAACACAATGATTTTTTTGTTTTTTATAAGCCTCGTGATGTGGTATCAGGTGATTTTTATTGGTTTGCAGAAAAAGAAAATAAACACATTTTTTCAGTAGCGGATTGCACAGGTCACGGTGTGCCTGGTGCATTTATGAGTATGATTGGGGACGGATTGCTCAATCAAATCGTACACGATAGAGAAATTCACGAGCCTGACCTTATTCTTTATAATCTTCACAAAGGCATTAGAAAAGCCCTTAATCAAGCAGAAACCAACAATCATGATGGTATGGATATTATGATGTGTAAAGTGGAAAAAACAAAAAAAACAATAGATGTTGCAGGTGCAAAAAACGCAATTTTCTTTTGTGTTGATTTTCAAAAAGCAGAAGATTTTGATGTTTTTTTTGAAAAAAATACTTTTTTGTTGGAAAATGAAAGGATAAAAATTTATTATTTTAACAATGACCAAAAACTCACGAAATTAACCGCATTGCAGGAAATCATTGATATTCAAAAATTAAAAATTCTTTTGGAAATCAAAGGCAATAATTTACCCATAGGAGGCGAACAAAGGGAAAAAGAGCGTATTTTTACAAAATATTCTTTGGATTTTTCAGTTTTTGAGAAAAATACATCTCAAATTATTGCTTATATGTTTTCTGATGGCATACAAGACCAATTTGGCGGGGAAACAGGGCGAAAAATGGGCTTAATGAATCTTAGAGATATGATTTTTGATTTAGCAATTCATTCAAAAAATATGCAAAAACAAAAAATTTTTTTGGAGGAAAAAATGCAAACGTGGATTGGTACAAAATATTTTCAACTTGATGATATGACTTGTTTAGGATTGAAAATTATATTTTAGAAATTTAATACCTAAAAAACATTCTTTATTCACCAAAATAAAACCACAATTTTCATAGAAAATTGTGGTTTTTTATTCACAATCAAAAAGCAGTTTTGTTTTTTGGCTGTTTCATTCAACATTTATCATTCAATATTTACCATTTTCTACGCTTTTTCAGATTTCAACAAAAGCACATCTGACACAAAGCAAGAACCTGAAAAATATTTAAGCACACCACGCATATACTCTACGATGGCTTGTGCGTGTTCGTCATCACACACCACAAACAAATAAGTGTGTTCAAAAACCTTTGCTTTGCGGTTGTGGTCTAATACACCTGTGGAGCCTTTTCCTGAAATATTGCCTATGATGGTAAAACCAGGTACACCTATTTCTTCAAGTTGATAGACAATTTTATTGACTTTGACAGATTCAACAATTATCTCCACTTTTTTGGATTTTATCATGTGTTCCATAATACTTATAAATTTTTATTCTTTAATTTTTTAACAAAAAAAAGAATGTTTTTGTGTTTTTTTAATGTAAAATTTATTTTAAAGCCCCCTAACCTACAAAAATGTAGATAATCATTTCTAAATTAAAAAATATAAATTTTATTAAAAATATAGGCGACTTTAACGCTTGGAGGGTTTCAAACCCTCCAAGCGTTTGGAGGGAGAAAATGTATTCAATTCCTAATTCATAATTCCTAATTCATAATTTCTAATTCATAATTACTTCCAAAGTGCCAAAATAATATAATAATAGGTGGGAATTCCCACAATCACATTGAAAGGGAATGTAATACCCAACGCAACAGGCACCGTAAGTGCTGGATTAGCCTTTGGAATTGCTAAACGCATTGCTGCTGGAACTGCGATATAAGACGCACTTGCACAAAGTACCGTAAATAATAACGCATCACCCATTCCTGCGTTTAAGATATATTTTGCAATTAAAATGGCTATAATTGCATTAAACAAAGGCATCAATATCCCAAAACCTAACAAAAATACTACATTTCCCTGCAAAGAACGTATTTGGCGTGCTGCAATAATACCATTGTCCAACAAATAAAAACCTAAAATACCTTTGGATAAAGCATCAAAAGGAGCAAAACTTTTCCAACCTCTCTCTCCTGTTACATATCCTATCAACAACGACCCCAACAACAACAACACAGAACCATTAAAAAGTGCATCATTCATCAAATGTCCCCAATTAACAGTAGTGTGATGTGTGTGGTCATCAGGAATTTTTCCACCTGCAAGTGCAATTTCTGCTAAATCTACAGTAGTAGTTTTATTATTTTTGACAGAATAATATTGGTACATAATCACACCTACAATAATAGCAGGAGATTCCATAAGTGCCATACCAGCACCCATATATTCGCCAAAAGGTACTTTAATAATCTCCAGAAAACTTTTTGCACTTATAAATGTAACTGCACTTACTGACCCGTATGTGGCTGCGATAGCTGCTGAATTTTCTATATTGAACTTGGTGCGTAGTACAAAATACGCATACAAAGGCACCACAAAAGCCATTACTATACAAGCACCAAGAATAGAAAGTATTCCAGGTGTAAAACCACTTACAGCAAGCTCATGCCCACCTTTAAAACCAATATCCATCAACAAATAAAGTGTAAAAAATTGTGCTAAAGCGTGTGGAATTTCCAAATTAGATTTTACAAATACTGCAAATACGCCCAAAAGGAAAAATAAAATAGGTGGTGATAGGATATTATCCAAAATGATTTTTAAGTCCATAATTTTAAAAAAGGGTATAATAAAAATTAGTTAAGTAAAAAAATTGCGATTTATTTTTCCACTTTTATTTAATGTTGCAAACCTAAAATGTAAAAATTAGAATTGCAAATTTTTTTTGAATATTTTTTGAATATTTTTTTAAATTTATCTAAAAAATATTTTTACACTTATTATTAACCCTTTAAAATGAAAATTAAATAACTTATATTTTTGATAAATGCTGTATTTTTCTTACAGAAAAAATGGCTTTTTGTTGGAATTTAACACTTGACTTTATTTATTTTATGTTTTTTATCAAGTTTTTTAAATCTAAATTATGTATTTTTGCCAATATTTCAGGTTTTTATTTTTTAATCAAACTTTTATTTCATGAATAATTTTTTACTTTTTACTAAAATATTTATTTTTCTTATACTTTTTTCACAAAATTTTATTTTAAAAGCACAATCCAATGCAGAAGATTTTTTTAAAAAAGGCAAAGAATTTATTACCCAAAAAAACTACGAAGAAGCCTACAAATCTTTTGAAGAAGCCACAAAATTAGATAAAACCAATCACGAATATTTTGCTCAAAAAGCTTGGGCAGGCATCAAATCCGAAAAATACAAAGATGCGCTTTCTGACCTCAAAACCGCCCTCAAACTCAAACCTGGTGTGTCTGAATATCATCATTGGAGAGGCGTGGCGTATGATAGTTTGGGCAAAGATAAATCTGCTTTGGACGAATATCTCAAAGCCACAAAATTGGATTCTAAAAATCCTGGTGTGTATGTAAGCAGAGGCGTTTCGTACCTCAAAAAGAAAAATTACAACAATGCAGTTGCCAACCTAAATACTGCAATCCAACTCAATCGCAGATTAGGCGAAGCATATTATTGGCGTGGTTTTGCCAAATATCGTTTGGTAGATTCGCAAGGTGCGTGCAATGATTGGCGTACTGCTATGCAATTAAATATTCCAGAAGCAAAAGAAATTTTGGATAAATTGTGCCAAGAGGAAAAATAAGTTTAAGGTTCAAGGTTTAAGGTTCAAAAGTTCAAGGTTCAAGGTTCAAGGTTCAAGGTTCAAGGTTTAAAAGTTCAAGGTTCAAAGTTTAATAAATGTATTGGCTGTTCCATTTACCATTCACCATTTACCATTCACCATTTACCATTTACCATTTACCATTCACCATTTAAAGTGGGTATGCAGTTTTTATAAAATCATTATTATCCAAAAATATTTGAATTTTGGAGGTATTTTTTCCTCTTTGGCTTAAACCAATATCTTCACTCATTTCTACCACAGCAGAGCGGTGTCCATTAGCTTCTTGGCTAATATCATTTTTGGTAGCAATATCACAAGCATATTCTACGAGTTTTTGAATGCTTTTTTGGTCGTTGTATTTTTTAGCAAAACGACTAACAAAATCATATTTGCTCTCAAAATTATGCCTTAACCAAATATGTTCTAAGGCTTCTATTTTTCCATTGTGAGCTTTATAAAATCTTTTGCCCCATTTTGGCGAAATAAGCCCTGTACTTTTGCGTTTTTTTGAAGAATTATCATCTTCTTTTTGTGCGTTGCGGTCTTTATCTTTGCGATTATTTTTTTCGGTTCTTTCGTTATTTTTATCTGTATTTTTGTCAGCTTTATTATCGTTTTTGTTGTCATTTCGTTCTGTACGGTTATTATTATTGGTGCGTTCAATGTTATTTTTTGGTTTATTTTCTTCACAAGAATTAAAGAAAATCAACAAAAAAGACGCTAAAAAAATTAGAAAATATTTTGCAATAACATTAAAAAAATTATTGGAATTTAGCATATAAAAAATTAGAATAAAAATTGAAAATTAACCAAAAATAAGCATAAATTTTGATAAAAAACAAAAAAACACTTTTATTTTTGGATAAAAGTGTTTTTGAATTTTGTTAAAAAAATGATTTATTTCGCAAAACACGCATTAATGATATTAGCGTGTGGGGTAGAATATTTAAAAGTGTTGTTACACCACTCTTTGAGGGCTTGAATTTCTTGTGTTTCAAGGTAAAAGCTCAAAGATTTTTTGAGTTCTTTTTCAAAAAGTACAAGGTCAAAACTGATTTTTTGTAGCAAAGTTTTTACGTAATCTAACATATTTTTAAATTTTAATTTTTATATTTTATTTTGTATTTTTGGAAATAAATAGAGGGAAAGTAAAAACAATTAAAAAAATTACATTAAAACAGCATTAAAAAAATGGGGAATTTTTTGGATTTTAAGAATATTTTTTTGGACTTTTCCGTAAATGATAGGACAAAATTAAGATTTTTTTGTATTTTCCAAAAATTTTTTGAAAAAAAAATGACTTTTTTTAAATTTTTTCTCACAATTTTTTTCTTTTTCTTCCTAATTTCTTCTTTTTGGGGTTCTTCTACCCTTTTTGCACAATTCAAAATCGTAATTCCCAAAACACGAATTGCCCTCAATGAGCCTTTTAATATCAACGTAGAAGGTGCAAAAATTGATATTGATAAAATTGGTAATTTTCCTAATATCCAAAATTTTTATAAAGTTTCTGATACTTATCGAGGAGATATGTTGGTTAATGGCGTAGTGAGTGAAATTCTTACACAAGCATATCACCCTACCAAAACAGGAAATTTTATAATTCCTGCTTTCAAAATAAAAGTTGATGGACAAGATATTTCTCAAGAAAGTATTACGATTTATGTAGGTGAAAAGGACAAAAACCGCCCTGATTTGGAAAAAATCCAAAAAGACAGTTTTATAGAAAATCCTTTTTTGGAGTTCAAAGAAGATGCTTTTTTGGGTGTAAGTACATCTGTTTCACAGGTGAAAGTGGGTGAAGCAGTGCATTTGAGCATTGCGTTGTATGTGGCAACTGCAAATGAAGCGTATATGAAATTTGTAGATTTGGACAAACAAGTTACCGAAATTGCCAAAAAACTTAAACCAAATTATGCTTGGGAAGAAAATTTTAATATTGGGGAAATTAGCAAAAATCCGCCTATTATTCGCAACAACAACAAAGATTACAAAGAATATAAGTTTTTTGAGGCAGTTTATTTTCCAATGCAAGCCCAAAATATTGTTTTTCCAAAAATAAACCTCAAAGTAAATGTACTTAATAAAATAGAAACTGATAAAAAAGATAAAATTGACCCTGACAATCCTGAAATTGCAAAATATTATATTCCAAAAACATTTGAAAGTAATCCCATTGAAATACAAGTTTTGGAACTTCCGCCTCACCCTTTGCGTGATAAAACGCCTGTTGGTACTTTTTATTTACAAGAAGTTTATCCAAATAAAATACTAAAAACAGGCGAAAATTTTAAATATTATTTTCAAATAATAGGCGAAGGCAATATATCTGCATTACCAAAACCTACCCAAAAAAATATCACACAAGTAGATATTTTTGCACCACAAATCCAGCAAATTATCACAAGAGGAGGCAAAAAAATCACAGGAAATACAACTTTTGAATACACGATTTTTCCAAAAGATGCAGGTGAAATTCAATTAAAAAATTATTTTGAATGGATTTATTTTAATACCCAAACCCAAAAATACGATACACTTCGTCCCCAAGCTACCCTAAAAATAGAGGGAGAAAGTGTGAGAAATCAAGAAATTTCTACCAATACCACCAATATTTATAACAAAATTTCTAAAAGCACCTCCAAAATCATAGGCTCTGCTCCTCGTGCTAATATCATATTTTTTAGCAAAATTATATTTGCAATATTGATTATTTGGGTGGTTATTATGATTTTTTGGAGGAGGAAGAAATAGGAGTTTTTATTTTTCAAAAACTTTTTGTTCAGAAAAAATGTTTGTTCAAAAAAAATGAACAAAAAAAATAAATGAACAAATAAAATGAGCAAGGTTTTAGAAAAATTACAAAAAACAATTATTCAAAATAATTTTCCTGATAATTTTTTTCCTTTTGAAATTGATTTTGTAGAAAAAAGCATTTTAAAAATCAATAAAAATAATCACATTGATTATTTTGAGATAATGGACATTTCAACAGTCAATATCAAAAATTTAGATTTTTTTTTGCATAAAAATCAAGAAAAATTAAAAAATAAAATTTTGGTAAAAGATTATATCAGCTACCAATTAGCAAATGAATTAAAAGAAAACAATATTTTTTATTTGGATATTTCAGGGAATTGTTACATCAATAATCCATATTTTTTTATTTGGGTAAATGGACAAAAAAATATTCAACCAAAAGAAAAGAAAAGAAAACATTTTTGGACATTTTCGCAAGCCAAATTAGTTTTTGCATTACTTGTAGAACCTCAATTTTTGAATGTAAATTATCGCTACATTGCCAAAGAACTCAATATTTCGCTTGGCTCAATCAGTGAAAATATGAAAGCCTTAGAAGAAAGAAATTTTATTGTTTCTCAAAATAAAAATCAAAAAATACTTGTCAATCAAAAAATACTTTTAGATGAGTTTTTGGCACATTTTCAAGAATGTATTACACCAAAATTACAACAAAAAAGATACAGAACTTTGGATAAAAAAGCATTTGATTTAGAAAATTTAGCAGAAATTATAAAAAATAATGTGTTGGTGACAGGCGAATATTTTGCGGAAAAAATAACTAATCACAACGTCCCAAAAATTTATACTTTTTATATTCCTCCTGAAACACATCTCGAGATAATGCGTTTTTGGAAATTAGTGCCTGACGAAGAAGGTGATATTATTTTAAAAACGAAGTTTTGGACAAGTTCAACAGAAATTCAATTTAATAATTTTGGTATTTTGGAATTTTTGCTTGCTTATATAGATTTGATAGAAAGTGAAGAAACTCGCAACCTTGAAACTGCAAAAATTATTTATGACAAATATTTATCAAATCATTTTGGATAATAATAAAAGCAAATATCTAAAAAATATCATTCATTTAAAAACTCCTAAATCCTCAAAAAATTTGAAAATATAAAAAAAAGTTTTATTTTTGGTAAAAAATAAAAATAACATTATGACAACACAAAATCAAAAAACAGTTTTAAATGTTGAAGTTCCTGAACGACAACAAACATTGTTAAATATTATGTTTCAAAAAGCAAATATAACTGCTGATATGATAATGGAAGATGCTTTAAAACGTTGGATTATAAAAAATGTAGACCTTTTAACTGAAAATGAGTTAAAAGATTTTGCTGACCTTTTGCCAAGTCTCCAACCAAAAAATAAAAAAACAACAAAAGCAGAATGATAAAACCAAATTTGAAACGTATTTTTTTAGACACCAATATTTTAATGTATGATTTTATAGCAAGAAATGAATTTTATCAAGAAAGACTGCCTGAAAATTTTTATATGTCTCTCATAAATGCTACTGAACAAGCTATTAAATTTATACGCAAAGATAAAAATTTTATCACTTATACTGCATCTTTTTCCATACCAAGATTAGCCTCTTTATTATCACAAAGACCTTTGAGAGTTCCCACATTGGACATAATAGATGAAATAGAAAGAATATCGAGCAAAAATAGAATTATGAGACTACCAGAAACTTCTATTGAAACGCTAATAAATATTGTAAAAAATACCGAAAACCTACACAATGTAGATGTAGAAGACTCTTTTCAATGGAAATTATGCACAGAAGCAAAATGTTATTATTTTATGACTGCTAATATTAGGGATTTTAATGAATTTTCTGATATTCAAATCATACACCCATCAAATTATAGAAGGATAAATTATTAGAGGTTTTTTTTTATAAAAATTTAGTTTTTATAAAAACTAAAAATTTAGTTAAATATTGAGAAAATTCAAAAATCCCAAAAAATTTGAAAATATAAAAAAAAGTTTTATTTTTGGTAAAAATATCAATTAAACAATTCTCAAAAAACATATCAAAAAAGTATGTCATTAAAAATTCGCAAAGAGGACGCACTCGCATATCACACGCAAGGGCAACCAGGCAAAATAGAAGTAGTGCCTACCAAAAACCTAAGTACACAAATGGATTTGGCACTTGCCTATTCGCCAGGTGTGGCTGAACCCTGCTTAGAAATCGCTGCAAATGTAGAAAATGTTTATAAATACACTGCCAAAGGAAATTTGGTTGCGGTAATTTCAAATGGTACTGCGGTGCTTGGTTTGGGCGATATAGGGCCTGAAGCCTCCAAACCTGTGATGGAAGGAAAAGGCGTTTTATTCAAAAAATTTGCAGGAATTGATGTATTTGATATTGAAATAAACGAAAAAGACCCTATTGAATTTATAAAAATCGTAAAAGCATTAGAACCTACTTTTGGCGGTGTGAATTTGGAAGATATTAAAGCCCCTGAATGTTTTGAAATTGAACGTGCTTTGAGAGAAAAAATGAATATTCCTGTAATGCACGACGACCAACACGGAACTGCTATCATTACAAGTGCTGCATTGTTAAATGCGTTGGAACTTGTTGGTAAAAAAATAGATGAAGTTAGAATTGTGGTAAATGGTGCAGGTGCATCTGCGATTTCTTGCACACGTTTGTATCAATATTTGGGTGCAAAACGTGAAAATATTGTTATGCTGGACAGCAAAGGCGTTATCAGACAAGACAATCCTAATCTTGATGCCATTAAAAGCGAGTTTGCGACACACCTTAACCTAAATACACTTACTGAAGCATTGGAAGGTGCAGATGTGTTTTTGGGGCTTTCAAAAGGAAATATTTTAAAACCTGAAATGCTTTTGAAAATGGCAGACAATCCAATTGTGTTTGCTTGTGCGAATCCTGACCCTGAAATTGCTTATGATTTGGCAATCGCAACACGCAAGGATATTATTATGGCAACAGGACGCTCTGACCACCCCAACCAAGTAAATAATGTATTGGGTTTTCCGTATATTTTTAGGGGAGCTTTGGACGTGAGAGCAACCGAAATAAACGAAGCAATGAAACTTGCTGCAGTTCACGCCATTGCAAAACTTGCCAAAGAAGCAGTACCTGATATTGTATTAAAGGCTTATGGAGATGAAAGTATGGGATTTGGAAAAAATTATTTAATCCCAAAACCATTAGACCCTCGCCTTATTACCATTATTTCACCTGCGGTTGCAAAAGCTGCAATGGACACAGGGCTTGCAAAACATCATATCACAGATTGGGAGGCTTATGAGGTAGAACTCCAAAAAAGAATTGGTTTGGATTCCAAACTAATGTCAAGAATGATGGAAACAGCTCGCAAAAACCCTAAAAAAGTAATATTCGCAGAAGCTGACAACATAAAAATCCTAAAAGCTGCCCAAATTGTAAAAGAAGAAGGCATTGCTACACCTATTTTATTGGGTGAAATTGAAAAAATAAAAACCCTTATTCAAGACCAAAAACTTGACCTTCAAGACGTTGAAATTATCAATCAACTTGATAACAAAGACCGTTATGAACAATACAGTCAATTATTTTATCAAAAAAGACAACGCAAAGGTGTAACACTATTTGATGCACGCAAACAACTTTTAGACCGCAATTATTTTGGGGCAATGATGGTGGCACAAGGCGAAGCTGATGCAATGATTTCAGGGCTTACAAAAAACTACCCTCGTGTTATTCGTCCTGCTTTGGAGGTTGTGGGCGTAGCAAAAGGCAATAAACTTGTAGCTGGTATGTACGTGATTGTGGCAAAAGACCGCACTTTATTTTTTGCTGATACCACCGTAAATGTCAATCCAACCGCAGAGGAATTGGTTGAAATAATTGGTTTGGTCAGCAAAGGCGTAACATCTTTTGGATTTGAGCCTGAGATTGCAATGGTTTCTTATTCTAATTTTGGGTCGTCAAAAGGTGATGTCCCTGAAAAAACTGCCCTTGCAGTAAAATTAGGCAGAGAAAAATATCCAAACCTTATTCTTGATGGTGATATTCAGGCAGACGTTGCACTTCGTCCTGATTTGCTCAAAGAAAATTATCCATTTAGTCCATTGGCAGATGCTGGCGGTGCAAATACCTTGATTTTTCCTGATTTGGCATCTGGTAATATTGCCTACAAAATATTGCAGTCATTAGGTTCTGCTGAGGCGATAGGGCCTATTTTGTTAGGAATGGACAAGCCTGTTCACGTATTGCAATTAGGTAGTTCAGTAAGGGAAATTGTAAATATGGTTACGATTGCAGTAGTTGATGCACAGAAAAGGGAGCAGTAAAATATAGGTGTCAGAGGAAAGGTGTCAGGGGAAAGCACAAAATACATAAAAAAAAAGTCTATCATTTTCTAAAAAAATTGATAGGCTTTTTTATTTGTAAGTTTATGCCTTATAAAAGTAAAAAAAATTTTTGATTTTAATATAATTACATACTTTTGCATAAATTTTATTAACATAATAATTTTACTCATTTCCTTTTTTCCTAATTTTTATTATTTAAAAAATGAAAAAAAATATTATTACAATTCTTGCTTTTATTTTTGCAGTTCAAATGACGTATGCCCAAAGAGGTAAAAACATTTATGAAGCTAAAAATCTAAAAGAAGCAGTAGCAAAACATAAAAAAATTGCTATTTTACCATTTACAGTCAAAATGTCTATGAAAAAGTTACCAAAAGGTGTAACACCTGAAATGGTAGCAGAAGACGAAAAAAAAGAAGCTGTAAATATTCACAACAGTATGTTTACTTTTTTTATGCGAAAAGCAGATAAATACACAGTGGATTTTCAAGACCCTGAAAAAACACGTGCTATACTCAAAAAAAACAACATTACGCCTGCTGATATGGAAGGTAAAACCAAAGACGAATTAGCAAAATTATTAGAGGTTGATGCAGTTATCTCTGGTAATGTTGAAACTGAACGTATGATGTCGCAAGGTGCAGGTATTGCATTGAGTGTAATTGGTATTGGTGCTAAAACAAACCAAACTACCTGCATTATGCAAATAAATGAAGGTTCTAACGGTGATTTGTTATGGCGATATGATAGACAAGTTGCAGGTGGTTGGAGCAATTCAACTGATGATTTAGTGGAACGTATTATGCGACAAGTTGCTCGTAATTTTCCATATAAAAAATAACATACAATCAATAATAATTTTATCATTAAAAAGTCTATCATTTTCTAAAAAAATTGATAGACTTTTTTTGTTTTTATAAAAAATTTCAAAAAAAATATTTATTTTGCTAAAAATATAAACTCTCATATTTTATTTTATTAAAAAACTCCCCCTTTGGGGGTTGGGGGGCTTCTTTTAAAATGAATAATTACATCACACAAGCCAATTTTTCGTATAATTTGGCATTAGTTCAAAACCAAAATGGACTTTTTGGCTACATCAATCCAGAAGGACAGGAAGTAATCCCTTGTAAATACACCTCTGCAACAAGTTTTTATCAAGGTGTTGCGATTGTCAAAAAAATGATAAAAGGCAAAGAAAAATGTGCTATCATTGACACCAAAGGCACAGAAGATGGCGGTAATAATTTACTTGATTTTCAATATGATGACATTTATTTTGGTCTTTATGATACTGTTTTCGTAACACGTTCAGGCAAAAAAGGCGTTTTGTATAAATGGTGTTGGTTTGGGATTGATATTAAATTTGATGAAATCCAAGAAATAGGCAACTGTTTATTAACCACCAAAAACAACAAAGAAACGCTTTATGGACTTCGTCCTTACAAGAAAATGCAAAATAGTACGTGGATTCACAAGGAAGGCGTATTTACAGAATATACGCAAGTAGAAAATGTTATTTTGGTTAAAAATAAAAAAGAAAAATATGGTTTGCTTGACCTTGACGGTAATATTACCTGTGATTGTGTGTATGATAGTTTGGAAAAAATAGGCGAATTTGGTGTTGAAAGCCTTTTTTTGGCATTGAAAAGTGGGAAAAATAACGAAAAATATGGTATTATTAACCAACTTGGCGAAATATTTTTGCCTTTTGATTATTTGCATATTATTCCTGATATAAAAAATAATATTTGTTCAGTTGCCAAAAAAGAAAATGAATATGGAATTGTTAATTTGAATAATAATGTAATTATTCCATTTGAATATTTTTATCCACTTTCTATTTTTGGTGAAAATACCTTTATTGCAACAGCAGGACAAAAATATGTCATCATTAACCACAAAAACGAAGTTATTTCGCCAACATTTCCTTTTGTGCAAGCACTTGATGCTAATGTTGCGGTTGTTGTGTTGGAAGAAGATAGCGAATTACAATTTAATTATTTTTCTATCATTGATAGCAATTCTTTCAAAAAAGTTGTTCCTGAAAAATTCCAAGAATTAAGCACTATTCAATTTCACGAAAATAATACATTTCATTCAGTTGTGGTGTCTATTTTTGATGAAAAAATTGAAATTTTAAAGTATGGTTTATTTGGCATTGAAAACAAAAAAATGCTTATTCCTTGTATGTATGATGTTTTGATGCCTCACGCATTGCAAGATTATTTTTTAGTTGGAAATCAAATAACTGAAAATACAACAAAATATGGCGTAATTGATTACAAAAACAATACAATTTTACCTTTGGAATTTGACCAATTAGATTTGTATAAATTATTAGGAAAATTGTATTTTGTGGTAAAAAAAGATGAGAATTTTGCAGTACTTGATAACCAAAACAATACATTATTTCCTTTTCAACCTTTTCCTATTTCAAAAATAGAAGAAGAAAATGGACAAATTGTAACACACATTACAGAAAACTGTTATTTTGATACAGAAGGCAAAAAACTTGATTTGCGTGTGATTTATCCTGAGCCAAAAGAAGAAGCAGAAAACGAAGAAGAAGCATACAGCGAACAAGAAAATAATCCTATCAATTCTTTTTCTTTTGATGATTTGAATTGGGAAATTAGTTATGAAATGCCTGAAAATTCTGTTGAAATAGATGCAGATTCAGTAGCAAAAACATATATTCACCCAAACAAAACATTTACTTTTCAACACGCTAAAAACCCTGAAAATTATCTCGTAGGAATTACCGAAAATATTGCCATAAGTTGGGATAATGAAACCAACACCTATATTTTTGTAAATGAATTTGGTAAAATTATTGAAACAAAATATCCTATTGTGGAACTTGGTTTAAGTGAAAATACGCATTTAGGTTTTTCTAATGGGCTTTGTGTGGTTTATGCACAAGTTCCTGCGAAAGGAATTTTGCCAGGCATTATTGACAAAACAGGAAAATTTGTTTTTGAACCACAATATGAACAAATAATTCATTTGGGAAATAATGTTTATAAAACTTTTGAACGTAAAAAATATGGTCTTATTTGTTATTTGAATGGCAAATATTGTTATCTTGAATCCAACTGTTTGGAGGATATTATATACACACCTTGGGGCATTGTAACCACACAAGTGCGTGGTATGCGTCCAAAACATACCACCATAGAAATTCATCACATCACAGAAGATGGCGGTTTTTGGGGAACAGCCATTGCAAGTGATAATACAAATATTGCATTGACTTCGCCAGAAGGTATTACTTTAGAAAAACATTATCCTGGCGAAACACCAAGATATGATTTTGTGGATTGGCGAGGAAATATGATTACGAGGAGAATTTTTAAAGATATTACACCTTTTAAAGACGGTTTTGCCAAAGGATTATCCAATGGAAAATGGGGCGTAATTGACTTGAAAGGTAATACAATTATTCCTTTTGAATATGATGCAATAGGTGATTTTGCGGAGGGAAAAGTGATTGTTGAGCGTTATAAAAAACAAGTGATTGGATAGTTATTTTTATAAAAAAAGCCTTCAAAATTTTAGTTTTTTTGAAGGCTTTTTTTATGGAAAATATTTTTATTTTTGATTAAAAAGTATTTTCTTTTGTTTTTCTGAAAGTTGAATTTTAAATATATCACTTTCACCTATGGAATTGTCATAAGAACACAAATATCCTAAGTTTCCATCTTCAGTAATAGAAAAATAAGCGTCCCATTGTCCAGAATTGATACCTTTTCCTAAGTTTATAGGTTCGCTCCAATTTCGCCAAGTATCATCAAGGCGATAACTCACAAAAATATCATAATTTCCATACCCCAAATGTCCATCTGTTGCAAAAAAAAGCGTTTTTTTGTCTTTGCTCAAAAAAGGAGAAGTTTCATTGCTTGCAGTATTAATGATTTTTCCTAAATTGATAGGTTTAGAATATGTATTTCCTTGTTTAAAAGAAATGTGAATATCCTTTCCACCAAAACCACCTTGATTTTGAACAGTCATAAGCAAAATATTTTGGTCATCACTCATAAAATATTCACTGTAATCTGATAAATTGTAGAAACCATTAATTTTTATTTGTTCTGGAAATTGCCACATATTTCCTTTTTTTTCAGAAAAAGAAAGCCCTTTTTTTAACCATATATTACTTAAAATATCTTTTTCATAAATGTTATTCAAAAGTATTTTATTTCCACCATCAAATACATTAAACATACTATTATGAAATTTATTGTTGATTGGTTCTCCAATATTTTTTGCTTCTTGCCATTCATTATTTTTTTCGTCAAATTGACTGTACCAAATATCTTGTTTTGTGGTATCTCCAATATTATGTTTATAATTTGCTCTTATAAAATAGAGCATTTTGCCATCAAGACTGATATGTGGGGCAATTTCTTGGCTTGATGTATTTATTTTTTTTCCTAAATTATCTTTTTTAATTTCTTCAAAATCAGGGAAAAGATTGATAAATGATGATAATTTTATATCTTTTTTTTCTTTCAAAAAAGTAACACCAACCGCATCAACAGCAATGCCTATATCAGAAGTTTTTTGAAAACGTAATTCTATTGTATTGGTATTTTTAAAAACTTCAGCAAGATGAATAGTTAAAAAATTACCTTTTATTTTTTTTGTATCAATGATTTTTTGATACACTAATATCTTTTTATTTTTATCATTATATAAAGAAATACTTTTTAATAACCCTGAATAACGATTCATATTTATTAAAATGGTATTGACATCACTCAGTTTCTCAAAACCTAGTTTAATATATTCTTCGTCTGTACCTGTTCGTTTTATATTTTCATTTAAATTGTGTATTTTATCTACTACCCAAAAACCTGGGTTATCATATACAGAAAAATGAATATTTGGCTTTCCCAATGCTTGTTCTGGAGAATTAGATGTATTTGCATCATCATCAAGCCATATCAATTTAGAAGAATAAGTTATGACTTTATCAGCCCAAAGTATTTCTTGGGCTTTAAGATTATTGGAAAATAGAAAAATTAAGAGAAAAATGATTTTTATAGATTTTATCATATTTATTGAAAATCGTTTTGTGAATTGTTGATGTAAAAAAGATACTTTGATTTTTTCTTCAAAAATATATATTTTTCGTTAAAAATTAAAAACTAAAAATTTAGTTATTTTTAATATAAAAAAACACCTCAAAAAATATTTTTGAGGTGTTTTTTTATAGTTATTTTATTTAAAATTTATTATTTGCTATTAAACTGCTTTATTTGCAGAAAGTTTAGCATTCAAATATGCACAAAGAGTTGCTAACAAAGCAGGTATAATACCCATCCAAGCTACTTGTACGTTGGTTGCTCTACTTTTTTCGCCCATATCAGGAGCAATCATTATCAAAGTAAGAGAAGCAAGCACTGCGATACCCAAAATAATCATACTTGTAGTAAGGCGTGGCAAAAACAAAAACACACCAGCAACAACAGACAATAACATCAAAAGAGCTATCAACATAGCTGAATTTTCAAAAGTACTTTTAGAAGGTAAATCTTTGATACCTGCACTTTTTTTGGCGTCTGCTAAGGCTTTCTCAAATGCTTCAGCAGTTTGTTTTCCATTGCTATTTTTGAGTTCTTCTTTTACACTTGCTTTTAGTTTTTCTAATTTTTGTTCAAAACCAGTAATTTCTTCTGCATCACTAAAATTACGTGATGAACCCAAAGAACAAGTTAGCAAAGCTATCAATACTGCCAAAACGCCCACAATTTTTACTAAGATTTTCATTTTTTATGATTTTTTTTAGATGAATAAATAATTTGTGTATTTCAAAATAAAATACTTTTCACATAATTTGATGGTACAAAATTATGTTACAAATTTTTTATAAAAATGAAAAATGAGAATTTGAGTGCTTTTAATGAGAATTTGTAACCAAAAAATAAGAATTTGTTTTTTTTATATTATTTTTTGATGAAAAAAATCACAAACTCTCCAAAACCTTCAAAAAAGCATCTTTTTTGCGAGAAGATAAAGGAAGCATTGTACCATCTTTGAGTACAACCAAACCACCATCTTTTTTTTCGTATTTTTGAAAAAAAATCATATTTACAAGATGTGATTGATGTATTCTAAAAAAACCATAACCTTCCAAAATATCTTCATAATCTTTTAAAGTTTTGGAAATGAGGATATTATGACCATTTTTTAGGTAAAAAGATGTGTAATTGTTGGAAGACTCCAAACGCACAATATCACTAATGGTTACTACTTCAATGCTTTCAGAGGTTTTGAGAACAATTTTTTTCTGTTTTAAATTGGTATCAGCAATATTATCCAAAAAAGTATTTATTTTGAATTGTGTGTTTTCTTTGTGCAGTTGGTCGTTGGCTTTTTCAAGTGCGATTTCTAATTCTTCTAAGTCAATCGGTTTGAGCAAATAATCCAACGCACACACTTTGAAAGCCTGGACCGCATAATCATTGTGTGCAGTAATAAAAATTAATTTTGATTTAAAATTTTGGCACTTTTTTAATAAATCAAAACCTGTTCCGTCAGGCATTTCTATATCTAAAAACACAATTTCAGCCTCATATTCTTGCAAAATTGCTAAACTTTCTTCTACATTATTTGCCTCTGCTACAATTTGAACATTGGGTTGAATAAGTTTAAGTTGATGTTTGAGATTTTGTCTTATACTTGGTTCGTCATCTATGATAATAATAGTATTTTTGGACATAAAATAAAGTTTATTTTTTTTATATCACAAAAATACAAATTTTATGCCCCAAAAACATAAAAGCATTAAAAAAATGCTTAAAACAAAAAACCCAAATAAAACGAATTTTATTTGGATTTTTTGAATTTTCAAGGTAAATTCAGATTATTTATTTATGGTATGTATGACCAAAAATCTTTGGTTACACCACCATTTCCACCTACCCAATAAATACGTTCTCCCAAAGGTAAAGCTACAAAATGGCTCATTGGAGGTGTATATTTTTTGGTAGCCCAAGTATTAGTGCTTGGGTCATACTCATACAAACCAAATCCCCAAGTATAAACATATCCTTTTCCATTCATTGTGGTTGCAACTGCGTCTGCTCCAGAATTGGCAGGGTATGACGCAATTTCTCTCCAACTATTAGCAGTTACATCATATTCCCAAAATCTTTTTGTGCCACTTGATACCACACCTGCCCCTACATAACCTTTTGTACCTATGGCAAAACCTTGTACTCGGTAAATACCACTTGTTTCAGGAAAATCAGCTTTTTTAGTCCAAGTATTTGCAACAGGGTCATATTCGTACAAATCACGTTTTGCTGTGCCATTATAACCACCTCCTACGTATGCTTTGTTATTTACCACAAAAGCAAAAGCATCTTGTAGGCTTGTAGTTGTTCCTATTGGGTGAGTTTCATTTTTCTTTGTCCAAGTATTTGCAATAGGGTCATATTCCCAAACTGCACGCATAGAACCCAACGCAACATAACCTTTTCCATTGATAGCAAAAGATACAGGCGTGGAAGTTGTTCCACCACCGCTTATGCCAGTACCTGTAAAAGTAGCTTTTTGTGTCCAAACATTTGTAGCAGGGTCATATTCCCAAAATTCACCTGAACCATTTACATTTGCACCTGCGTATCCTCTTATGCCTAATCCATAATAAATTTTTCCATTTAATACAAAACCTGAACCCATAGCACGCGCTACACCTCCGTAGTCTGCTTTGCGTTCCCAACCTGTTACAGTAAAATCATTGGTTGAGGTTGCGGTTTTTCCATTTGCTTCCACAGTGATTTTACCTTTGGTAGCACCTGTTGGGACTTTTACGGTAATGCTTGTAGCAGTAGCATTAGTTACTTGTGCCAAAGTACCATTAAACATTACTTTGTTGTCAGTTAAAACAGTAGAAAAAGCTGTTCCTGTAAGAACAATATTTGCCCCTACTGTATCACGTGCAGGTACAAAATTTGTTAATGACAAAGTGGGTTCAGGCGTTGAATTTGCGTCATCACCTTTTTTGCCACATTGCCAAGCAATGCAAGCAATAAATAAAATAACGATAAGATAAAATATTTTTTTCATAAAATTTCTAAGATTTTTATTGCGAATAATATATTTTGAATAATTTTATTGCAAAATTAAAACCTTAGAAAATCAGAAATTTATCAAATGAGTATTTGGGGTGTTTGTGTGAGAATTTGTATGTAGAAAATTAGAATTTGTAAAAAAGTATTTTTTTTGTTTATATTTTTTGTAAAAAATGAATTTATAAACAAAATGAATATTTTTAAAAACAGGCATAAATGCCTGTCCTATACATAATTGTTCTGTTTTTTTATGTACAGCACAAGCATTTATGCCTGTAAAACTAAAAAGAAATCTTATAAGGAAGTTCTATTTTAACTGATGTTCCCAAAACCTCATTATTAGCAGAAATAATTTCTTGCAAATCAAAAACCAAAGGTAATTGGGTTTTTTGCCTCAAAAGTTCTAATCGTTCTTGTGTAATGCGTGTTGCGAGTGATTGATGTTCTTTTTTGGGTTTGTTTGCGGTATTTTTGGTGTGTTCCAAGCCTAAACCGTTGTCTTTTATTTCCAAAATAATAATGTCTTTTGAAAGTGAAAAATTGACTTCTATTTTGTTTTCAGTTGCTCTATTGACAAAACCGTGTTCAATGGAATTTTCAATAAAAGGCTGTGCAAACATTGGCGGAATTTGGATTTCTTCTACGTCAATATCAGGCGAAATATTGATGGAATATATTAAATTTTCCCCAAAACGCATTTTTTGGAGCATACAATAAGTTTCTAATGTTTGGATTTCTTTTTCCAAAAAAACAAAATCTTCTCTTGAATTTTCTAAAATTCTTCGCATCAGTTTAGAAAAATTGTTAAGATATTTTACGGTTTGTTTGGTATCATTTTCAAATAAATAATTTTGGATAGAACCCAAAGAATTAAAAATAAAATGTGGATTCATTTGTGTTCTCAAAAGTCGGTGATTGAGTTGTTCATTGTCCAATTTCTTTTGTTCTATATCTTGTCGCATAAAATTGATGCGTGCTGCAAGTGCAATAGAAAACGAAATAATTTGTAACATTATGCCCATTTGAAAACTATTGTCCAACAAAAAAAGTGGTTTATCTCGGTCTATATAAAGATGTGAATTGAAAATATAAGCAATTATTAACGTGAAAAATGGCAAATTCGCATACACATAATACAAGCGAATTGTGGTTTTATTTTTCCACAAATAAACACATAACAATATCAAAATTAGTATTGTAACACCATAATTTATATTGTGAAACAAGGTAGAAATATCATACGCAAAATTATTTAACAATAATAAAATACCTTTAAAAACACCGTTAGCAATAAGCAAATACCATTTTAGATAAAAAATAATTTTGTACCAAGTTGTATTTTTTTGGTTTGCAAACAAAAATATTTGTGAAAACGACAAAAAGAAAAATATGCTAATGTCTGCAAAAAAAGCACTCAAAATATCACTTATATCTCTTTCCCATCTTGACACGCCCAAGTCAAATAAAACCGCCACATAATACCCTGAAAAAAACACAAAATACATTATCACACCCAAAATAGAAATGCTGTAATACAAATAGCTTTTGTCTTTTACAAAAAAGAAAATAAACAGATTGTAAAATAACATACATAAACAAACACCAAAAAACAAACTATCAAAATTCATTTCTGCGGAATAATCCATTTCCATTTTTTTGTTGGTTATCACATAGAATTTATCTAAAAAACCTTTGATAATATCTTTAGTTGCGGTTATATTTTGGCTTGATATAGAAGAAATTTTTACATAAATATTTTGTGGTTTTTTTGTTAAAAAAATAGGTACAGAGTAATTGGAAACAAGATGATAAGGGATATTTCTTTCAGAAGGTTTATAATTCATACCACTTTTTCCTGTGTAAAAATGGGTGTTATCAGGGGAATAATACGCAATATTATTATATCGTTCAAGCGAGCCAATTCTCCAATAATTTTCTTCTGTGTTGTTTTGAAGGGTTATTTTTATCCAAAAAAACATTTTTGGAGAAAGCAAAACAGCAGTATTCCAATCATTTGCTTTTTTGAAAAGTGTATCGTATTTCAAAGATGAAACTTCTTGAATGTTTAATTTCCCCAAGCTATCACACAATAAACTTACATATCCTTTCAATGAATATTTTGAGGAATTTAGGTTTTCAATTAAAAAAATATCTTTTGGATTTTTTATGTTTAAATTAGTTTCTTGTGCTTTTGAAATTTGTATAAAACACCAAAAAACAAGTATTATGAGTAGAAATTTTTTCATTAGAAATGTGAGTGCAAAATAAAATAGAGAGTTTGGAACACGGATTTTACGGATTAACACAGATTTTCACAGATTTATTTTAATGCGTTTGAGAAATTATCCAAATTGGAATTTACTTTAAGATTTTTTTTTATTTTTCTCAAAAATATATGTTTTTTGTTGAAAATTAAAAACTAAAATTTTAGTTAATTTTAATAAAAAAAACACCTCAAAAAAATATTTTTGAGGTGTTTTCTTATGGCTGTTTCATTCCTAATTCCTAATTCTTAATTAAAAATTGGCTGTTTCATTTATCATTCAACATTTATCATTCATCATTTAATTTGGCAAACTTCTTTTAAAATCTGCATAAAGGCTTGCGTTATCACTTGGTTTGATACTACAACCTATTTCTTTAGCTTTGGCGTGAATATCATTTACACGATTTTCGTGACTTGGGTGCGTGCTTAACCATTGTGGAGGTTGCTGTCCGCCTTCTGACATCATTTTTTCAAAAAAACCAGCAGTTCCATCACAACGATACATTGTTTTAGAAAGATACAATACAGATTGAGCATCAGCATCACTTTCAGTTTGTCTGCTAAATTTTAACCCTGCGAGTTTGCCTGTCATTTGTCCTAAAACTTGTCCCAAACCCTGCGAATTTTTGCCCAAAGCCATATCCATTAGCATTTGTACGCCATATTGTTTGCTCATATTTGTAGTAGAATGTCTGCGGTCAGCGTGAGCAATTTCGTGTCCCATTACGCCAGCAAGTTCGTCCTCTGATTGGAGATATTTTATCAAACCTGTATAAACATAAATATAACCACCAGGCGATACAAAAGCGTTAAGCGTTTTGTCATCTTTTACAATATGGATAGTCCATTCAAATTCATTGCGATATTGTATACCTCCAGAATTAAGCAAATTATTGGTAATTCTTTGCAAATGTTGGTAGGCTTTTGCGTGTGTATTGCGGTCTAACAGTGGATATTCTTGTGGGGTTTTCGCAATTTCATCACGAAGTTGTTTGCCAAAAGTAATATCATCTTGCAAAGTGAATAAATTAATACCACCGCCAGGCGAACAACCCAAAAATAGGATTGATATTAAAAAAATAATAGGCAAAAAAAGGAGTTTTTTCAT
>JAAFIN010000138.1 GCA_013297825.1 Cytophagales bacterium | reverse complement strand
GTTACACGTCCATTTGTTTTATTTTCCATTAAAAAAAGTTAAAAGTTTAAGGTTTAAAAGTTTAAGGTTTAAAGTTCAAGATTCAAAAGTCCAATAAAATCTTAAAAGTCTTAATTAAAATTTGGCTGTTTAATCCTGTTCATCTTTAAATCCTGTAAATCCTGATTCAGACTTTGGCTGTTTCATTCATAATTTATAATTCATCATTACTTCTTCTTATATTCCTCATTAAGCCCTTTTACAATATCAGCAGTTACATCATAACTGTCTTTTGCATACACCAATCCAAGCGCAACACTTGCTTTTGAATGTGCAAACACAAAAGTCAAACCATTTGCTTCAGCGTATTTTTTTACGTAGTCAGCAATATTATTAGACATTTTTTCGTTGAGGTCTTGGCTTTGTTTGATAAAATTTTGTTCTTGTGTTTGTCCATATTCTCTAAGTTCTTGTTCTTTTTTGCCAAGAGATTGTTTAGTTTCTTCTATTTTGGAAGCAGTCATTGTGCCTGCGGTATTTTGGAAAGCAACCACAGAGTTTTCAAATTGTGATTGACGAGTAGAAAAATCCGATTGCATTAAGCGTTGTTTTGTTTCCAAATCTTTTTTGGTAACTTTATAAAATTCATATTTGAGCATTACAGAATCTGAATTATAAAAAGCAAATTTTGGCTGTCCTGCGTTTTCAGAAGTATTTTTTTGTGTAACAGGAATGGTAGAAGTATTTGTTTTTTTGGTTTCAGGTGCATTGTTACATTGTGTCAATGCAAAAGAAATCATTGCCAAAAAGGCAAGAAAGTTAATGTTTTTTTTCATTGGAAAAATAAAAGTAGTTTTTAACTCTTGGAGGATTTAAAACCCTCCAAGATTTTGGATATTGAATAATTTTTTACAAAAAAAAACCGATAATTTGCTTTTTTTGAAAAAACAAAGCTATCGGATTTTTAGTGTTTTAGTTTTTTGGTTTTGAAACAATAAAAAAGCCCAAAAAATGATAAATTTTTAGTTCGTTTTTTTCAATGTTTCTGGAGCTTTTTCCAAAGGAACGATGTCCTCACGGAACATATAAGCACCTGTTTTTTCAGACCTAAGTGTTCTGATAACTTTTGCGTAAGGTTTTGCCTCAGTTTTAGATTTGAGGTTTGCAACTACTTTCTTTGCCATTGGTTTTTAAAAAAAGGAAAAAATGTGAATAAACTTGTGAATAAGCTTGTTATTTAATTTCTTTATGCACAGTTACTTTTCTTAGAATTGGGTTATATTTTTTCAATTCTAAACGTGCAGTAGTATTTTTACGATTTTTGGTGGTGATATAACGTGAAGTACCTGGTTTGCCTGATGCTTTGTGTTCAGTGCATTCCAATATTACTTGGATTCTCGCCTGTTTGCTTTTCTTTGCCATTGTATATAGTGTGTATTATATATTATGAGGTAAGTATTTTTTTTTATTTTAGGGTGCAAAATTAAAACTTTTTTCAAAGAAAACAATTTTTTTTGAAATATTTTTTCTTTTTTATTAAAAAAGTAATCTAAAATCTCCTAAATCCTAATATTATTAAGTTAAGGAATTAGGTTATTTTTTAAATTGGTTTTTTATAGTTTTTTGGTTGGCTGTGATTTTTGTAGAACACCTTTTTTGTTTTGATGTTATTTTTTCTTTTTCATAAAAATTATCAAAGAAATAAAAATCTTTTAAAAAAAATGTTTTTTGTTAATATTATGAATTAAAATGCTTGAAATGTTTAATTATCGTTGTATTTTTGTGGAAAAATAATTAAAATTATGATAGATGTAAAAAAAGAAATTATTGAAAAAATGGAAAGAAGTTTTTATTATGACCAAAATAAAAATTCAACACAAGATTATTCAAATTATAATTTTGTTTGTGACAAAGACTGGGAAGATTATTTTAATAATTATAATATTGGGATAAATATTTTTGTATTTAGAAATATAAATTTTAGTGAACAATTTAAGATTAAGGCTTTTAATTTTAATGCAAGATTTGTATTTATGAATTGTGTTTTTGAAAATTACTTTTCCATTGAAAAATCTGCCCACATTAATTTTCAATTGAATTTTATAGAATGTAATTTTCAACAAAGTTTCATCATAGCAAATGACACACATTTAGAAAGTGTTTCTTTTTCTAAAAATTGTAAAATAAATAGTTTGGGCATAAATGGATTTGATAATCACATAAAACGTTTGGAATTATGGGGTGTGAAGGTAGAATATTTTAATATAGATGGTTTAAGTTGTAATGATTTTAAAATATATGCATCAGCTTTCAATGAGTTTAGAGTTGCTCGTTACAGACCTGAAATACAAAATTTATTTAATAATTTTCAAATAAAAGATAATTCATTTGAAAAATTTGAAGTTCAACAATTAAATTTTCAAAAAACACATTTTGAAAGCAATAAATTCAATAATACTTTTGAAATGAGAGAATTAAATTGCATTGATAATGTATCAGAAAGTCGCCAATATGCGAAAGAAGAAGAATGTTTTTATTTGTCAAATAATGAATTTAAAAGAGAGGCAAATGTTAACATTCAAAAAATAAAAAAAGTACATTTGAAAAACAATCAAATAAGCGAGATTTTTAAAATAAAAGGAAAAGACATTGAAACCACAGAGATAGAAATGGGCTATTTTGATGCTGGCGGTGTAGTTTTTTATGATTATTCAACCAAAAAAATAAATATCTCAGGAAATAATCAAAAGCAAAATATTAACTTTGAAAATGCAAATTTCAATAAATTAAACATTGAAAATTTCACAAATTACAGCAATGTAAATTTTTATAATTGTGAGGCTTTGAAAGTTGAAGGTGAAAAAAGTCTTATCAACATCAATAATTCGCATTTGGGCAAAACGAACTTTTTTAATTTTGATTTTAATAGTTTTGATGAAATAAAAATAGAAAATTCTGTTTTAACTGAAATTATTGCATCAAATGTGCTTTGGTTTGAACCTAAAAAATTGAATACTTCATCAAAAGAAAAAAAAACAATAAAATACCTCAAAAATCAACGAGAAATTTACAGACAACTCAAACAAGCAACTGAAAAACAAGGCGATAAAATACAATCCTTAGAATTTCAAGCACAAGAATTAAAAGTTTTTAAAAAAGAAATTAACCTAAAATCATTGTGGTATTTAAACGATAAACTTATATTTTGGTTAAGTTGGACAAATAACTTTGGACTTAATTGGTTGAGAGCATTTGGGTTATTATTGGGTTCTACGATTATTTTTGCAGGTTTAATTGCATTTTTTGGTTGTGCAGAAGCAGAAAAAAGCAATTCTTTATTTTCATTTTTTAGTGCTGTTTTCTCTGAAAAACCTAAACAGCTTGGATTTTGGGGTTTATTTTGTAAAATTTTTGTGAATTTATTTTACATTTCACAACCATTGAATAAATCTTTGCCCTTGAATTTATGGGGTGAAATTCTTGACATTCTTCACAAAATAACCTTTGCTTTTTTCTCTGTTCAAATAATTTCAGCATTTAGAAAATATGTAAAAACTTCATCATAAATTCACCTCCAAAACCACTTTCTCCAAAATTTTATTTTTTTTATGGTTGGAATACAAAATTTCTTTGTATTTTATGTTGATTTTTTGAATGTTTTTTAGGTTGATTTTTTGATTTTTTTCTTTCAAAAATGTATAAAAATGCAAAGGAACAAAAGTAGGAATTGAATTATTTTTAGATTTTAAATAAAAAAGTAATTTTTTGGTAAAATGAATAAATTTATCTTTTTCTTTTTGATTAAATAAATTTCTACCAAATTTTAATTTAATATTTTTAATATCTTCTGCATTTTTTGCATTTCGCAATGCCTTGTATAATGCGTAATCTTTTACACTTCCATACGTGCCTGTAAGATATTTTTCATCATTCAAATAATAAAATTGGGCTTTTCGTCCCCAAATCGTGTAAGGTGCGTAATCCGAAGGCGTAAGCACATAAGTATTGCCTTTATCATCAACCGCTTCCAGCGTATAAACTTGGTAAAAATTGCTGTCCCACCACGCAAGCGACTTAATAGGCAAACAAAAAGGCATCAACAAAACCAAAATATTCAATAAAAAAGCAAGATGAATTTTATTAAAAATTTTGTCTAAAATTTCTTTTTCTAAAAAAATTATTTGAAAAAATAACACCAAATTTAATAATTGCCAACTCCAAAATGTATTTCCTGTAAAAAAAAATACGCTAAAATGCAACGAAAATCGCCCAAAAGCCAACACCTGAAAATACCTTTTGTGCCAAAATGCTAAAATTCCGATTTCAATAAAAAATACTGAAAATGTGAAAAATACATTTGTATTTTCAAATAATATTTGCCAAAAATTAAAATTACTTTCCAAAAATTCCCAATACTGCACATCTCCAGCCACAAAGTAATTAAACAAATTATTTTCAAAAATCCATTGCCCAAAATATTCACCTAACAACATTTTTTGGATAGCAGGATAACTATAAATACTAAGTACGTATGTATATACGAACATTAAAATATGCGACTTTTTATTACTCCCCTCTCCTTCGGAGAGGGGCAGGGGGTGAGGTAATAAAAACCAACACCACAACATCAATAACACATCACACCACACATTAAACGTCCATTCATAGCTTTGACCGCCAAAAGGATAAGAGAATTGTATCGCAAAAAAATAGCAATAAAACACAAATAAAAACAAAAATGAAGGCTTAAAAAAGCATAAAATCACTAAAATCCCTAATAAAATTCTGTCAAAAATAAAAAGATTTTCAAAATAAAAATTATAAGGCGAAAAACAAAAAGTAATACCCAACACCAAAATTGCCATTAAAAAAATGCTTTTTTCCCAAAATTTTTCAAAAAGTAAATTCCATTTCCAACCCCAAAAATAAATTCCACTTGCTAATCCCACCAAAAAAACACCCAAAAATCGCAAACTTTTGCAGGCATTTACGAGCAAAAAATTTGTATTTTGGTAGATGCTTTCATCAAGTAAAATGCTTTTTTGGATTATGAAAACCAAGCCCCCCAGCCCCCAAAGGGGGAGTAAAAACCAAAAAAGAGCTTTAAAGGTAAAATGTGGTTTTTTAAAATATTTGCAAACGCTAAAAAATTTCATTTATTTTGTAAAAAGTTTTTTCAAGCAAAAATCATATAAAAAATTGGTTTTTTACAAAAATATATCATAAAAAACCTATAAGGTTTTAAAAACCTTATAGGTTTGATAGCATAATTCATCATTATTTTGATAAACATATTCACAGCATTGCGTAATTTACGCCTCAAAAGAAAGAAAAAAGATAAAAATATTCCAATATCCACATTTGCCAATGTTGCAATAGTGGGCGGTGGCAGTTGGGCGACTGCATTGGTCAAAATATTAAGCGAAAATGGTATGTTGGTGCATTGGTGGATGCGTGATGAAAAAGTGGTTAAACATATTCGCAAACACCATCACAATCCTTCTTATCTAAGTGATGTAGAAATTCATCACAAAAAAGTAATACCCACCAACGACCTCAAAAAGGCTTTACAGGCATCTGATTTTGTGGTTTTGGCGGTGCCTGCTGCGTATATTCAAGATGCTTTAAAGGATTTACAAAAAGAAGATTTTGCAAATAAAATTGTAGTTTCTGCCATTAAAGGCATTATTCCACAATATAATATTTTGGTTACAGATTATATACAACAATATTATAATGTACCCAAAGAAAACCTTGCTGTGATTGCAGGCCCTTGCCACGCTGAAGAAGTTGCACAAGAAAAACAATCTTATCTTACTATTTCAGCACATAGTTTGGAAACTGCCAAAAAATTCGCAAAACTTTTGGAAAATCGTTATATCAAAACTTCTGTCAATACTGATATTTATGGCGTAGAATATTGTGCAGTAATGAAAAATATCATTGCATTGGCTTGCGGTGTGTGTCACGGATTAAATTATGGTGATAATTTTCAAGCGGTTTTGGTCTCAAATGCAATGCAAGAGATTAGTAGATTTGTCCAAAAATTAGCACCACAAGAGCGTGATATGTATGCCTCTGCGTATTTGGGTGATTTGTTGGTAACTTCATACTCGCAATTTAGTAGAAATCGCACTTTTGGCAATATGATAGGCAAAGGTTATACCGTCCAATCTGCCCAAATGGAAATGAATATGGTGGCAGAAGGTTATTTTGCGGTAAAATGTATTTTTGAAATAAACCAAAATCTACAAGTAAATATGCCTATCACAAAAGCAGTTTATAAAATATTATATGAAAAAGTCCCTGCAAGATTAGAAATTACGATTTTGAAGGATATTTTGAGGTAATTTTTTTCCTTTTGAATAAGACAAAAAACTCAAAATGCAAGATTTATTTTTTCGGTTTGAAAAAATAAATCTTGCATTTTAGCTATTTTACATTTTTTGTGTTATTTCTTAATTTCTTGTGCGTGTGCGTGTATTTCCACCTGAATTACCTCCAGAGCTTCCTCCTGAACTACCTCCAGAGTTACCTCCTGAACTTCTGCCACCATTATAAGAACCTCCTGAGCTTCTACCGCCATTATAAGAACCACCAGAAGATGAAGACCTATCTCTGCGAGGATTTACAATCACATCACCACCATTATTAGTATTTGGTGATGTATCATTATTGCGTGTGGAGGAACTTCTATCTCTTGTATAACGTGAAGGCTGTCCAACTGTTACACCATTGTTATTACCATTATTGTTGGTTGGTGTAATAACACGAGTTGTATTATTTGTAACTGTGCCATTGTTATTGCGTGCGGTTCTGCCACCTGTTAATCCTGGGTCATTGCCAGAATTATCTCTTTGGCGAGTGCGTGCTTGTGGATTGCTGATATAACCTGATGCACTTTGCGAATAACGTGTGCCTACATAACGAAGTGGAGAGCCATCATAAGCACTATGACGTGTGTAAGGTGTCCAATTTCTTCTCCAATTATTATTTCCCCAACCATTATTCCAATTATTATTTCCCCAACCATTGTTCCAACCGTTATTATTCCAACCGTTATTATTCCAGCCATTGTTTCCCCAACCGTTATTGTTCCAATTATTACCATAATAATTGCGATATGGATTTCCAAATGCAACACTAAAAATAAGATTTACCAATGAGTTTTGGCTACCATTTTGGTAATACCAACCACTATTGTAGTAGCTTTGTGAATACCAATTTTGTTGTGTTTGCCAAGTGTTGTTACAGTTGCAATTATTGTTATAACTATAATAATTTTCATTGTTATTATTGTTATTGCCATTTGAGAATGTATTAAAACCACCATCATTATAATACTGTGTGGTATTATTATAAGAGTTGTTGCTTAGGCGACTTGGCTGATAATTTTGGACATATTCAGGTGTGGTGTTCCAACCGCTAAGTTCTGAATTTGTCATTTCATTATTTACATTTTGATTTTCTTTCATTTGTTGCTCTTTCAGAGAGGCTTCAAGTTGTTCTCTTTCCTGTTGTTCTTGTAGTTTTCTGCGTTGGCGTTCTGCATCAGCTTGTGCTTGTGCATCAGCTTTGGCAAAAGTTCTATTTTGTTCAGTATAATACATATCGTCAGGCTCGTGTTGGGCAAGCGGTGCGGTTGATTTGCAATTTGTCAATAAAAATGGCAAAAGCAAACAACTTAAACGAAAGAAATTAAGATAATTTTTCATATTTTTATTTTTTTAAAAAAATTAAAAAATAGATATTTGGTACAAAGTAATTAGAAAACAGGTATCAGTAGAAAAGCAAAATTTGAAGAAAATTTTTATTAAAAATATTTTATTAACAAAGCATTTATAAAGATACCTTTTTTTTGAGAAAAAAGTTACATTTTTATTAACTTTTTTTTTACTAATTTTTTTCATAACCATACAAAAATACATTTTCTTTTTTTATAAAGAAAATAATTCTCAAATTTTAACAAAATGATTTTTATTTTTCAAAAAATAACCTTTTTATTTTTTATTTTTTAAATATTTTTCAAAAAAATACATTTTTTTTCAAAAAATATTTGGAAATTAAAAAAAAGCAAATTAAATTTGCACACTTAAAATTACAGAATGCGAATGTGGTGTAATTGGTAGCCACGCTAGACTTAGGATCTAGAGCTGCAAGGCGTGGGGGTTCGAGTCCCTCCATTCGCACAATTTTTTTATTATAAAAAACCCTCACTACAAAAAATGAGGGTTTTTTTATTTATTCCAAAATTTTTTTTGATTTAAAAAATGAAAATAAACTTCCAACGCCCTGAATCCACAGGGAAAATGGCAACACTTGAAATTACAATCTCTCCTGCTGATTATAATCCAATGCTTGATGAACAAGCAAAAAAATATGCTAAAACCGCTAATATCAAAGGTTTTAGACCAGGACAAGCTCCATTAGGACTTATAAGACGTATGTTGGGCAGTGAGGCAAAAAGGGAGGCTGTTTTGGAAACATTGTCAAAAAATTTTAAAAACATAGAATCAGAAAATAACTTTTTTATCGTAGGTGACCCTATCCCAACCTCCAAAGATGTAGATTTTGAAAAACAATCAGAATTCGTATTTGGGTATGAAATGGCAGTTGTAGAAGATTTTAAACCAAATTTTGATATGGTTAAAATCCCAACTTACCAAATCAATGTAAGTGATGAAGATGTCAACAAATATATAAATGCACTCCGCAAGGATGAAAATGAATTTGAAGATTCAAATGCAGAGGAAGCAACAGAAGCAAAAGTAAGATTGTCATTGACACAAACCGAAAACGGAGAAGAAAAATCTTATGAAAATGACGAAACAATGGCTTTTGATGATTTTAAAAAAGAAATTATTGAAAAACTAAAAAATATTGCCATTGGTGAATCTTTGGAAGGTACGCTTGACGAACTTTTTGCAAATTTGCACAAAGCTGGCGATGCACTTGGCTTAGAACACGAATATCAACACGATAATACAAATATCTGCAAAGTAACTTTATTGGAGTGGAAAAAAGCAAAACTTGCAGAATTGAACGAAGAATTTTTTGTGTCTATTTTTCCAAATCACGCAGAAATGTCTACATATGAGCATTTTGTAGGGGCTGTAACTGATATTATCAAAAGCGAGTACAAAAGAATTGAAGAATTTGCGAAAATGCGTTTTGGAAAAAAAGAAATCTTGAAAAATATTTCTGTTGAATTTCCTGACGAACTTTATAGAAATCAACTTGCAAAAAATCTTGAAAGTGCTGAGGATTTGCCTGATACCATTGAAAATATTTTGGCAAAAGAATATCCTATAATGAAAGAAAGCCAAATTTGGGGCTTTGTTTTGCGTAAAGCAAATGAAGAATACAATGTAAGTGTTTCTTATGAAGATGTTTTTATGACTGCTCAACGCCAAATTATGCAACAATTTGGATTGACACAAATCAACCCTGACATCCAAAAAGCACTTCAAGATATCGTACAAAAACAACTTGAACGTGATAATTTTAGAGAATATTACAGAATTCAAGATGAAATTCTTGAAGCAAGAATCTTAACTAAAATTGTGGCTTCTTATCCAAATGCAGATGTTGAAACAACATCTTTTGAGGACTTGAACGAAAAATTATTGAATTTGAGCAAAGGAAATTAAAAAGTAGTCAGAAATCAGGTGTCAGTAAAAGGCAAAATTGCCAAAAAATACAATATTTGGTTCTGATAAAAAAATAGAAAAAAGGCTTTTTGACTACATTCAAAAAGCCTTTTTTTTTGTTATTTTTGGAAAATATTTATACAAATCATTTATAAAATGGTATATTTGTTCTAAAAAGAAATTGCTTTTTTCACATAAAAAAAATGAATGATTTTCTAAAAAAAATTGCTTTGCCTTTACTTTTGGTACTTTTTGCTTTTTGGCAAATAAGCATTGCACCGCTTACGATTGAGTTGTGGGAAATATGGTTTTTCTTGGGTAGTGCTGGACTTTTGGCGACCGAAATATTCATCATTCCTGGTTTTGGTTTTATTGGAATTTCTGGCTTAATTGGATTATTTGTGTCTATTTTTTTGTTGCAATTACCCAATCACGGTTTTGATTTTGGAATGATAACTTTTGCACAATGGACACAAGCATTTTTTATGTCAATGGGTGGTTTTGGGCTTATTGCTGGTGGTGGTGTGTATATTTTACCAAAATTATTGCAAAATAATCCGAATTTTTCACTGCAATCCACAATGGACAAAGAAGATGGTTATACCGCCAATCTGTATTCTGCCAATATGATAGGAAAAATAGGCATTGCTCAAACGGTTTTACGTCCAAGCGGAAAAATTATGATTGATGAATTGATTTTTGATGCTTCTACACAAGGTGAATACATTGAAGTAAATACACAAATTATTATTATTGAACAAAAAGGTTCTTCTTTTAAGGTGAAAGAATACAAAACAAACTCCTCAACTTCCAAAGGGGGAGCAATTTAAGTTTAAATTTTCAAACCTATAAGGTTTTAAAAACCTTATAGGTTTAAGCATAAAAATTTGATAAATCTGTTTTTTCCAACATTCCAAAAATCTCCAAAAGTTTCTGAAATTCCTCATCAGAAATGATATTTTGAGGATTTTCTTTTAATTTTTGTTCCAAAATTGTAACATATTCTGCCAATATATCAGCCCCAACTGTGCCAGAATTGCCTTTTAAAGTATGGAAATGTAAGCGAATATTTTGGAAATCTTTTTTTTCCAAAAATATTTTACATTCTTCCAAAATCCTTTTGGTGTCTTCCAAAAACTCTTTTAAAGTTTCTTGCACAAGTTCCTCACCACCATATTTGCGGAGTTGGGACAACGTTTGAGGGTTAAAACCAAGAAGCCCCCCCCGCCCCCAAAGGGGGAGCTTAATATCATTTTTATCTTCTGTATTTATTCCCCCTTTGGGGGTTAGGGAGCTTTGCATTTGCTCCCCCTTTGGGGGTTGGGGGGCTAATATATCTGCAATTTTTTGTAGTAATTTTTGGGCTTGAATGGGCTTTGAAATGTAATCATCAAAACCATTACGCAAAAAACGCCTTTTGTCCTCACGCATTGCATAAGCGGTCATTGCAACCACAGGAGGCAGATTCTCATATAAATTTTTGAGTTTTTTGAGGGTTTGTATTCCGTCCATTTCTGGCATTTGAATATCCATTAAAATCACATCAAAAAAATCTTTTTTTTCTGTTTTTTCTGAAATAATATCAATGGCTTGCTGTCCACTTTCTGCCATTTCTACCACACAATTAGCACGTTTTAGGATTTCAAAAGCAACTTTGCGATTTACTACATTGTCATCTACAACAAGAATTTTAGGAAAAAGATTTTTTGAAAAACCATCTTCATTTTTAAAATTTTCATTTTTAAAAAAATCTGTAAAAAATAATTCTTCTTCGTTTTCGGTGTCATTTTGTGGGGCTTTTTGGGAAATATTCGTTTGAAAACTAAACCAAAATTCACTGCCTTTGCCTTTTTCGGATTGTACGCCTATATCACCGCCCATTAGTTTGCAAAGTTCTTTTGCAATCGCCAAACCTAAACCTGTTCCTGCATAATTTTTAGAGGAAGAAGTATCTACTTGGTTAAAATTTTTGAATAATTGTTCCAAATTTTCTTGTTCAATGCCAATTCCTGTGTCTTTTATGGTGATTTTTAACGTGATTTTTTGATTTTCTTGGTTTTGATTTTCTTGAATTTCTAATTTTTCACAATTTATAAAAATATTGCCTTTTTCTGTGAATTTAATGCCATTTGCGACCAAATTAGAAAGAATTTGCAAAAGGCGTGTTTCATCTGCCAAAATTACATTTGGAAAATCATTAGAAAAATTAAAAAATAACTCATTTTCTTTGCTTTGGGCTTGTTGTTTGAACAATGTATAAACTTTTTCAATGGTTTTTTTGATAGAAATTGGTTTTGGATAAATTTTCATTTTTCCAGCTTCCAATTTTGACAAATCCAAAATATCGTTCAAAATGTGCAAAAGCGTTTCTGATGATTTTTTGATGGTCGTAATATATTCTTTCACCTCCTCAGAAAGAGGTGTATCAAGCACCACATCAACCATTCCAATAATCCCATTCATAGGTGTACGAATTTCGTGGCTCATATTTGCCAAAAAACGTTCTTTGACTTTGAGCGACCTTTCCGCCAATTCTTTTGCCCTAAAAGCTGAATCTGTGGCACGTTTGAGTTCGGTAATATCACGCACAACGCACTCAATGCCTATTGGTTTGTTTTTTTCGTCATAAATAAGGCGAATATTAGAAAGCGTAGGAATGATATTTCCATTTTTGGATTTGATGTTGGTTTCTATATTTTTGACACGTTCATTTCTCAAAATAATTCTTTTGAAATCTTCCCAAAGCGTAGGATTTGTAATAAAATCATATAATTTTTTGCCCACCATTTCCTCCTGCGTATATCCTGTAAATTCAAAGACTGATGGACTTATGACTTGAATATTGCCTTGTAAATCTGCTTGATAATACAAATCTTGGAAAGACTCAAAAATTCTACGGAATTTTGCCTCACTTTTTTGCAACGCAAATTCAGACGTTTTTTTTGCGGTAATATCGTGTGCAATGGCTGAAACTTCCTCTATCGTGTTGTCATCTAAACGGATTGGATTCATAAAAACCTCCCACCAACGCCAATTATTACCTTCGGAAGGCATCAATTTTTCAAAATGTTGTGCTGTTCCTTTGAACGCATTTTGATATTTTTGTTGCCAAAATTTCCTTAATTTTTCATCAGAAAGTCTATCAGAAAGCGTAATATTTTCTACTGCATTGGCATCAGCATCAGGAAATTGACTTTTTACAAATTGCCAATAATTTTGATTATAAGAAGTCAAACG
Source organism: Cytophagales bacterium (assembly GCA_013297825.1). Taxonomy (GTDB): domain Bacteria; phylum Bacteroidota; class Bacteroidia; order Cytophagales; family Microscillaceae; genus JAAFIN01. Next base: position 719 of record JAAFIN010000138.1, on the reverse strand, counting down.
ATAAGCATTGTCCAATGACCAAATCAAATGCGAGCTATTTTCAAAAATGGATTCCAAACGTGCTTTTTGGGTGGCAAGTTGTTCTTCATATTTTTTGCGTTGAATTGCTAAGGCAATTTGCCCAGAAATAAAATCCAAAAGCTCCAAATCGCCAAAATTATACGTGTATTGACTTGTGTAAGATTTTACAGAAATAAGTCCAATAACTTCGTTCTCAAAAGTAAGCGGAACACCAATCCAAACTTTGGGACGGTCGCCAAATACTTCAAGTTTTTCTTTGTCCAAAAGCTCAATAATTTCTTTTTCTCTCAAAAAAACTGCTTTTTTTTGTGCCATTACATAATCCGTAAGCCCTTTTCCTGCAATTCTACTGCGAACTATGGGTTCATTTTGGCGGGCTTCATCTACATAATACGGAAAAAGAATTTCGCTTTTATCGTGGTTATAAAGTTTTATATAAAAATTTTTTACTTCAATAACTTTTCCTAATTCTTCGTGAATATTTTGGTAAAGCTGTGTAAGATTATTGCTTTTTACGGTAAGATTTGCAATGCTATAATACAAACTTTGAGATTTTTCTGCACGTATTTTGTCGGTTGTGTCGTACATAATGCCACGAATTGCGACAGGTTTATTATTTTCAAATCTACAACTTACATTTCCCTCCAAATAAATTGTTTTGCCTTTTTTGCTCAAAAGTGCAGTTTCAAACTTATAAA
>JAAFIN010000140.1 GCA_013297825.1 Cytophagales bacterium | reverse complement strand
TGTTTAACTTTTTTCATTTTTTAGCAAAAACACGTACCAACGGGCTTTAGCCTGTTGCCTCTGCACAACAGGCTAAAGCCCGTTGGTACGTAGAAATCAAAACTATTTGAATTTTTAAAGATTACCACACACTAAAAGTGTGTGCTACAATACAATAACTAAAAACTTAGTCAATAATTATTTTTTTTAGAAAAAAACTTTTTTTGTTTATTTTTACAGATAAAAAAAACCCAACTACAATGTCCCAAAACATTTCCCTAAAAATCCTGTCAATAGATGGCGGTGGTATTCGTGGTGTAATACCTTGTCGCATATTGGCACACATAGAACAACAGATAAAAATCAGGTATCAACTCCAAAATCGTGATAATCCAGCATTATACAATGTATTTGATTTAATCGCAGGAACTTCCACAGGAGGCATTATTGCGTTGGGATTATCTGCCAAAAATCCAGCTACCCAAGAAGCATTTACTGCAACAGAAATGCAAAAACTGTACACCGACAATGGCGGATTTATCTTCCAAAAACGACAAAGCAGTTTTTTGTATTCCGTACTTTCAGTTATTCCAAGTAAGATGGCTAAAAGTGTTGCACAATTATTCCAAAAACCCTATGCTTCCACACATATAGAAGAAGTATTGAAAGAATATTTTGGGGAAACGCATCTGTGCGATTGTCTTACTGATGTGTTGGTTACAAGCCACGATATTAAGTCAGGTCGCCCTTATTATTATTCTTCTCGTTTGGGCAAAATGCGAGAAGAAGAAAATCACGCTTTGTCTGAAGTAGCACGTAGCACCTCCGCAGCACCTACATTTTTTCAACCAAATGTTACGCAAGACATCTACAACCAAAATATGATTTTGGTAGATGGTGGTGTATTGGCAAATAATCCATCAGTATTGGCGTATGCAGAAGCAAAAGAAATTTATAAAAAAAGAAAAAAAAATGTTCAAAATAAAGACTATGCAGATATGGCAACAAAAGGATTTGAACCTGAAACTGCTCCTGATGACTATGACCTTCCTTTTTATATGCTTTCCATAGGCACAGGAAAAATTCAAAAAAAATTAGACATTGATACTTTACAAAAAAGTGGCACACAAACCCAAAATTGGTTAGAACCGCTATTAAATAATGTTTTTATGAATAGCACCGCAGAAACCAATGATTATGTGATGCACTATCTTTTGCCACCTTACACAGATGGCACACCACGTTACCAACGCATCAATATTGATGTTCCAGAGGAATTAGGCGAAATGGACAATCCTGATAATATGCCAAAATTGATAGCATTGGCAGAAGAATACATCAAAAACAACAAACAACTTTTTGATGAAATATGTAATATGTTAGTAAGGTAGTTTTTTTTTTAGAAATGAAAAATAAATAATTTGATAATTTTTTTCAACATTTTTCAAAAAATGGTCTGCACCGTAGTTTACGAAGGTCTGACTATTTTTTTGAAAAATTACAAAATTTGTATTTTATTTTAATTTCTGCTTCTTATAAAGAGAATAACTAAGAATTTAGTTGATAAACTTATTCATAAAAATTATTTGAAATTTTGTGGGAAATGATATAGATTTGTTTTGGAAAAAACAGCCAGATTCCTATGGAATAACACAGTTGTTTTTTCTTTTTCCACAGAATTATTACACAACTAAAAAATAACAGTAATAATTTTCTCAAAAAAATACTAACAACCCAAAAACCAACTTTATCATTTAATTTCAAATAAAATGTTCAATTTCACATTCATAAAAAAAACAAAAATTGGTTGTATTTTTTCAATTTCCTGTTTTTTAATTTTCTTTCTCCTTTTTTCCCAAAAAATATTTTCTCAAAACCTTTACACCATAAAAGGACGCATTACCAACGAAAAAGGAACCACCTTAGAATATGCAACGGTTTATGTAAAAGTCGCAGAAATAGGCACAAATACCAACGAACAAGGCGATTATAGCTTACGCCTTCCAAATGGACAATATGAAATCGGTTTTCAGTATGTAGGTTATGAAACCAAATACGAAACCATCAATGTAAATGGCGATTTAATCGTGGATATTGTTTTGAAAGCGGAAGGAATTGTATTGGAGGAAGTTGTGATAAATGCCAATGAAATACAAGACCCAGCCTATAATATCATTCGCCAAGCACAGGCAAAACGAAAATATTATCTCCAAGAAGAAATAAAAGCCTATCAATGCAAGGCTTATGTAAAAAATTTGCAAAAACTCAAAAAACGCCCCAATACTTTTTTTGGTAGAAATGTGGTCGTGGATACAGGCGTTGTATATTTTTCGGAATCTGTATCTGAATTGAGCTACCAACAAACCAATAAATGGTTTGAAAAAATGGTTTCTTCACGCACAAGTGGCAATAGTAGAGGATTTAGTTTTAACCAAGCACGAGAATCTTGGGTAAATCTTTATGAAAATATCAACGCCAAAGAATTTACAGAAAGGGGCATTGTGTCGCCCATTGCAAATAATGCTTTTTCGTATTATCGTTATAGATTAGAAAATACGTATCAAGAAGGCGGAAAAACCATTCACAAAATTAGGCTTATTCCTCGCAGACAAAATGCCCCAGCTTGTGGTGGATTTATTTACATCATTGATGGCGATTTCCGTGTGCATAGTGCGGATTTATACATCAAAAAAAATGTGGTGGATTTTGTGGATTCTGTGGTTGTTCATCAAGTTTATAAACCATTAAAAAGTGTAAATGAAAAAAATGGAACAGATATTTGGATTCCTTTTTCTCAAAAAGTGCAATTTTGGTTTAATGCTTTTGGGTTTAAAGGAAATGGTTATGTAGTTACAATGTTTTCAAATTACAATCTTACGCCAAATTTCCCTAAAAAATTCTTTAAAAATGAAGTTTTTACCGTAGAAAAAGATGCGAATAAACGTGATTCACTTTATTGGCGTGAATTGCGACCTATTCCGCTTACTACCGAAGAAGTAAAAGATTATCGCAAAAAAGACAGCCTTGTAATTATCCAAGAAACCAAAGTTTATAAGGATTCTGTGGATAGAAAACGCAATAAATTTCGCTTAGGTAATTTATTTCTTTCAGGTTACACTTTTTACCGCTCCTACAATAATCTAAGTATTTCAATGCCTCCTTTGCCTGCAATGCTTTCTTATAATACAGTGGAGGGTGTTGTGATAAATTTTGCCCCAACATTTCGCAAAAGATACGAAGATAGGCGTAGTTTGTGGATTTCGCCAACAGTGCGTCATGGATTTTCTAATGAAAAATGGCAAGCAAAAGGCGAATTAAAATATTTATTTAATCCAAAACGACAAGCAAGTTTTTCGGTGGAAGGCGGGCAATTTGTAGAACAATTAAGCAGAGCGGTTTCTATTACGCCTTTTGCAAATACATTTTATAGTTTGCTTGATGAACAAAATTTTATGAAACTTTACCAAAAAACATTTGGTAAATTTACTTACGAACATAATATTTTGCGTGGTGTAAGATTAAATACTTCCTTAGAATACGCTCAACGTCAATCATTGCAAAATACTGCAGATTTTAAATTGCGTGATGTTGATGGCAGAGATTTTACGCCTAATATTCCTGATGTAGATTTTACAGAAAAAAATATAAATGATATTATTTTCCAAAAAGATAATATGCTTACTTGGGCAACAACGCTTACGTTTAATTTTGGACAAAAATATGTAAGTTATCCTGACCGAGTTTTTACGACTGATTCGCCTTATCCTACTTTTATGCTTAATTACAGAAAAGGCTTAAATCTATTAAATAGCAATGTAGATTATGATTTTTTGATGTTAAGAGTGTTTGATGATACACGTTTGGGAATGTTTGGCGAGAGCGAATGGCAGGTTGAAAGCGGTATTTTTACCAATGCAAACCAAATGAATTTTATTGATTATAGACATTTTATAGGAAACCAAACATTATTGCGTAACAACACCGAAGCGTGGGCTTACCAACTTTTGCCTTATTATGCTGCAAGCACCAAAGAACATTATATCAAAGGTCATTATGAACATCATTTTAACGGTTTTTTGACTAATTCAATTCCTTTTATCAAAAAACTAAAATGGCAACTTGTCGCAAGTGCAAATTACCTTTATACGCCTGCATTTGGCAATTACGTAGAAGTTGGGGCAGGTTTTGAGCATATTTTTAGCATTTTGAGGGTTGATTATTTTGCTGGTTGGCAAAATGGGAAATTCTTTGATGCAGGGCTTAGGTTTGGATTGGGATTTTAGAAAGTTTAAGATTCAAATTTTATCATTTAATTATTAAATTTTATTATTTAATTATTAAACTTTATTGTTTAATTATTAAATTTTACTATTTATTTAGCAAAATATTTAGTTTAGTTAGCAAAATATTTAGTTTAATTAGCAAAATATTTAGTTTAATTAGTAAAATATTTAATTTAATTAGTAAAATATTTAGTTTAATTAGCAAAAAACTTAATTTAATTAATAAAATATTTAATTTAATTAGCAAAATATTTAGTTTAATTAGTAAAATATTTAGTTTAATTAGTAAAATATTTAGTTTAATTAGCAAAATATTTAGTTTATTTATTAAAATTTATAACTCATTTATAAAACCTTAAACCTTAAAATTTAAACCTTAAAATTTAAACCTTAAACTTTAAAATTTAAACCTTAAACCTTAAACTTTAAACCTTTATGAAAACATCTTTAATTTGTGCTTTTTCTGAAAATGGTGTTATTGGAAAAAATAATACAATGCCTTGGCGTTTGGGAGATGATTTAAAAAATTTCAAGCAAATTACCTCAAATCATTGTGTGTTGATGGGCAGAAAAACCTATCAAAGTATTGGAAAAGCACTTCCTAATCGCACAAATATAATTCTTACGCATCAAAAAGATTTTGAGGCACAAGACGCAAATGTTTTTCACACCAAACAAGATGCCTTAACGTTTGCAACAAGTATGTTGGAAACCGAAATTTTTATTATTGGTGGGGCTGAAATTTATGCACTTTTTTTGGAAGATGCAGATGTGCTTTATTTATCGCACATTCACACGAATATCGCAGATGGAGATGCTTTTTTTCCTATTTTTGAAGAAAAAAAATTATTAGAAAATAATTGGCAAATAAAAAAAAGTGTATTTTTTGAAAAATCAGAAAAAAATGATTTTGATTTTACTTTTAATGTTTGGGAGAAGAAAGCCCCCTAACCCCCAAAGGGGGGATATTGCAAGAAAAAGTGTAAAAAAACAATCAAAAATTTAATTTTTGATTGTTTTTATAAAAATAGATATTTCATCTATGGTTAAAAGTTCCCCCTTTGGGGGTTAGGGGGCTTTTATTCCCAAGTTTGTCCTCCAGAAACCCATATCAACATAGCACGAGCTTTGCCATATTTACTTTTTTGGGCTTCATATTTTATTTGCGATTCTATGAGTTTAGTTTCTTGCGTATTGATTAAAAAAAGCGAACTTTCACCATTCAAAAAACGCACATATTCGCCATTTCGCAATATTTGATAATTTTGTACCATTACCTCCTGAATTTTCATTTGTTCCTCTAATGTTTTGAGTTCATTGTATGCAGTTTGAATTTGTGTTTGAATTTCTCTTTGCGTTTGTGTGATTTCCAATTCGTTTTGGTTTTGTTTGATGCGTGTTTGTTGAAATTTCCCTCTTTCTTTTCTCAAAAACAAAGGAAATTCAAAATTTACCCCAAGTTTATAATTACGTTGTGCGTTCCAACCATTTGTATCAGTTGTAGGATTAAAATTACTCAAAAGATTATACTGCACATCTAACTTTGGTAATAAAGTATTGCGTTGATAGCGTGCTTCTGTCCCAAGTTGAAAACCTTTATATTTTAGTTTTTGGAGTTCTGGGTGATAATTTTGGGCATAATTTTTTAGATTTTCCAAATCCGCAGGTTGAAATGGTTGCATCAAAAATGCTTGTGGAATGGTATTATCATCCAACAAACGAGGCGTATTATTTTCGCCCCAAAGATGGTTTGCAACGACAAGCCTGTCATTTTGAATTTCCAAACGTGCTTGTTGAAGTTGGATTTGGCGTTCTTGCAAAATAATCTTTGCTTGTACTGAATCAATGCCAGCCAATTCGCCATTTGTAACACGTTTTTTTACTGCTTCGTAGCGTGTTTGGGCAAGTTCTAAGCCTGTTTGCAAAAAAAACAATTCTCTATATGCAAAATACCATTCCCAATAATCTTTGGAGGCTTGAAAAAGAATTTTATTGATAACCTTTACTTTTTCAGCTTCATTGATTTGTTGAAAAAATTGGGCTTGTTTGAGCATATTACGCCTTTCATCTATCAAAAGCCCTTTTAGCAAAGGTACAGAAACACCAGCAGAAAGCAAACCTTGTGTATCAGTTGTATTTTCTGGATTGACAAAAGCACCTTTACTCTGCTCAAAACCCATTTGTACTTCACCTATCCAATTAGGAATTTTTAGCTTGGATTCTATGGTTTCAAAATAATTTTTTTTATCAAAATCTTTTCTAAAATAATCCAAACCAAGTTTTGGGTCAAAAGCACCTTTGGCAATTCGCAGTTCCATTTTTGCAAATTCTGTGAGTGTATTTGCTTGCTTTACAAGTGGGTGATAATTGATGATTTGGGTGTAATATTCTTGTAAAGTAAGGGTTTGTTCTTGTGCGAGTGATTGATTTTTTGGTAAAAAAAACAAAAAAACAGCTAAAAAAATATTAAAAAATGGTTTTTTATAAGAAAACGAAAAAAATGGCATAGGTTTTTTTGATGTTTTTTGATTTTGATTTTTTGATTTTTTTTCAAATTTTAAATATTTCAAATAACTAAAAATCCAAAAAGAAAGTTTTACTTTTATAAAAAATAGTAAAACTTTTTTAATGGTAAATTGTAAATGGTGAATGGTGAATTAAAATTTTTTGAGTGATTTTTCTTTTTTCATTTTAAAAAACCTAATTTTGTCAAAAAAAATTGTATTTTGTACTTATACCTGATTACTTTCTCCTTACACCTTGTTAAATGCTACTTTTTCGTCCTGTCAATCAAAAAGAATTGGGTTTAATAGCCCAAAGTGATTGGCTTGCTTTTCCACCTCGTTTGCCTGAACAACCTATTTTTTATCCTGTAACCAATCTCATATATGCACGCAAAATCACAATAGAATGGAATTTGCCTGCTTATAAAGTGGGTTATGTGGTGCAATTTGAGGTAAAAGATGATTTTTTAAAAAATTATGAAATCCAAAACGTAGGTGGCGAAAATATAGATGAATATTGGATTCCTGCGGAAGATTTGGCAGAAATGAATACAAATATTGTGGGAAAAATCACGCTTTTGGAAACTTATAAAGAAATTTAGGAATTAGGAATTATAAATGATGAATTATAAATTATAAATGATGAATTATAAATTAAACAGCCATTAGCATTTTTAATTAAAATAAGAAAAAAATCCGTGAAAATCTGTGTTAATCCGTAAAATCTGTGTTCCTATTATTTTTTAAAAACAAAAAAAATATGATTTTTATAATTTTACCTTATAAATGGGTAATTGAACTTTGTTTGTCAAGTTTTTTGGCAATACTATTTTTACAATCAGGTTTGGACAAAGTTTTTAATTGGCAGGGAAATCTCTCTTGGTTGAAAGATTTTTTTAGTAAAACATTTCTAAATGGTCAAGTTCCTTTTATGTTGGGCGTTATTACGCTCACGGAAGTAGGTGCTGGTGTGGCATCTTTGTTGGGTTTTGGCGAAATATTATTGTTTCAAACTACACAATTAGCATATTTAGGGGCTTTTTTGTCTGCAATTACCTTTATTATGTTATTTTTTGGGCAACGCATTGCACAAGATTATACAGGTGCTGGTAATATAGTGCCTTATTTTGTGGTAAGTATTTTGGCAATTATTGTTTTTGGCTCAACTGTTATTTAATTTTTTTTTTTCAAAAATAACCAAAAAATGAATTTTGTGGTTCGTATTTTTGTGCTTGAACTTTAAACCTTGAACTTTAAACCTTGAACTTCCTTGATTTGGGCGTTATTTCCTATAAAAATGCCTTAGATGTGCAGTTAAAATTATTTGCAGATGCCATCAATATAAAACTAAACAATCAAAATTTAGCAGAAAAAAAATTGCCACAAAATAATATTTTGCTTTGTGAGCATACGCCTGTTTTTACGTTGGGGAAAAGTGGAAATATGGAAAATCTTTGGCTTTCTGAAACATTATTAAAAGAAAAAAATATTGATTTTTTTAAAACAGACAGAGGTGGTGATATTACTTTTCACGGACTTGGGCAACTTGTGGTTTATCCTATTTTGGATTTGGAACAATTTGATATGAGTTTGAGAACTTATATTGAAAAATTAGAAGAAATTATTATCCAATTACTCAAAAAATATGATATTCAAACGCAAAGACAACCCAATGCGTCAGGTGTTTGGGTCAATGAACACGAAAAAATATGTGCTTTGGGTGTTCGGAGTAGCAGACACGTTACAATGCACGGATTAGCTTTGAATGTGCATACAGATTTGAGTTATTTTGATTATATAAATCCTTGTGGTCTTACAGGCAAAATGGCAACTTCTATTGCACAACAATTTAAACCACAATCCAAAAATCCTCCTACTTTTGAACAAGTAAAGATAGATTTTGTTGAGATTTTTAAAGCAAATTTTAAGGAAAAAGCCCCCCAACCCCCAAAGGGGGAGTAAAATTCCAAGTATAGTATTTTCACATTTTATACCTTTTTTAAAACCTTTTAAACCTCTAAATCCCCCCTTTGGGGGTTAGGGGGCTTCTTTTTATGAAATCAGACATTGAAATTTCTCGTGAAACACCACTTTTGCACATTAACCAAATTGCAAAAAAACTAAATATTGATGAAAATGAGCTTGTGCATTTTGGAAAACATATTGCAAAAGTGCCTTATCAGCTCATTGATAATGAAAAAATCGCAAAAAATAATCTTATTCTTGTAACCGCTATCACGCCCACAAAAGCAGGAATTGGCAAAACCACAACTTCGGTTGGGCTTTCTTTGGGTTTGCAAAAATTAGGCAAAAATGCAGTTGTAGCACTTAGAGAACCATCTTTAGGCCCTTGTTTTGGTATGAAAGGCGGTGCTGCGGGAGGCGGTTATGCACAGGTTTTGCCAATGGAAGATATAAATTTGCATTTTACAGGGGATTTTCACGCAATTACGTCTTCCCATAATATGATAACTGCACTTTTGGACAATTATCAATACCAAAATAGAGGAACTGACAAACAACTTCGTCAAATCACGTGGAAAAGGGTTTTAGATGTAAATGACCGTTCCCTTCGCTTTATCAACACAGGTCTTGGCGGAAATGCCAATGGAATACCACAAGAATCAGGTTTTGATATTACCCCTGCGTCTGAAATTATGGCGATATTTTGTTTTGCGGAAAGTTTGGAAGATTTACGCAATCGCATAGAACGCATTATTTTGGGTTATACTTTTGATAATAAACCTTTTACTGTGAAGGATTTGGGCATTGCAGGTGCGATAACGGTTTTATTAAAAAATGCAATTCACCCAAATTTGGTACAAACTACCGAAAATACGCCAGCATTTATTCACGGAGGCCCTTTTGCGAATATTGCACACGGTTGCAATTCGGTTTTAGCCACAAAAATCGCCCTTACTTTTGGGGAATATGTCATTACAGAAGCAGGTTTTGGGGCAGATTTAGGAGCAGAAAAATTTTTTAATATCAAATGCAGACAAGCAGGTATTTCGCCAAAATGTACTGTAATTGTTGCAACCTCACAAGCATTAAAATTACACGGTGGTGTGGCAGAAATTGACATCAAAAAACCAAATTTACAAGGATTAGAAAAAGGTTTAGAAAATCTCAAAAAACATATTGAAAATATGCAATCTTTTGGGCAAAGTGTGGTCGTAGCTTTCAATCAGTATGGTTTTGATACTGGGGAAGAAATGCAATTTGTGGTAAATTGGGGCGAAAAATTAGGCGTAAAAATTGCCCTAAATAATGCTTTTACACAAGGAGGCGAAGGTGCAACCGCACTCGCACAAGCGGTGATAGATACGATTGAAAAAAATCCTTCTAAATCTCTTGAATTTACCTATCAAAATGAAGACAGCATTTTAACTAAAATTGAAAAAATCACCAAAAAAATTTATGGTGGAAATCACGTTATGTTAGGCGATAAAGCCCAAAATACCTTAAAAAAAATTCAAGAACTCAATCTTTCGCATCTTCCTGTTTGCATTGCCAAAACACAATATTCGTTTTCTGATGATGCTTCACGTTTAGGAGTTGCAAAGGATTTTGATATTCATATTGAGGATTTGATTATTAATGCAGGAGCAGGATTTATCGTTGCGGTTGCAGGAAATATTATGCGTATGCCAGGTTTGCCAAAAGTACCACAAGCTCAATTTATTGATATTGTAAATGGACACGTGGAAGGGCTTAGTTAATGGTGAATGGTGAATGGTGAATGGTAAATGGTAAATGGTGAATGGTGAATGAAACAGCCAAAATTCAAAATTCAATGTTAAATGATAAATGGAACAGCCAAATGCCTTTACCTTTCCCCTTACTACTTTCCCCTGACACCTTTCTCCTTTCCCCTTACTACTTTCTCCTGACACCTTACTACTTTCCCCTGACACCTTACTACTTTCCCCTTACACCTTTCCCTTACTACTTTCCCCTGACACCTTTCTACTTTCTCCTTTCCCCTGACACCTTTCTCCTTTCCCCTGACACCTTTCTCCTTTCCCCTGACACCTTTCCCCTGACACCTTTCTCCTTTCCCCTTGCACCTTTCCCCTCCTTTTTCCTAAATTTTTATAAAAATATACAAACCAATGCTTTTTTGGTTTATATTTGCATTTTTTTAAAATCTAAAAATAAAACCATATCTTAAAAACAAAATCTTTTTAACAACAAAAATCCAATGGCTAAACTTATTTTAAATGTTTTTTCAACAATAATTCTATTTTTAACACTTACACAATGCAATCAAGGTGTTACTAAAACAGAAGGAAAAACTAAAAAAGGGCTTCAATATGTAATTCATTCTAAAAATCCAACTGCTAAAAAAGCACAAGATGGTGATTTTTTGTATTTTTTCGTAACCGTAAAAAATCACAAAGATTCTATTCTTCAAAAACGTCAAGAAGTAAAAGCATTTGAACTAAAAAAAGACCCAAATGATAAATTTTATGAACTTTTTACCCAAATGAAAAAAGGTGATAGCATCATTGTAAAAGAACCTACTGAAAATATTACCAAAGAATCCAACGATATGATTAAAAAAAACATAGACCAAACACGCAAACAAATAGACGAACTTAAATCAAATAAAGAACAAAAAATGCCAGATGGCTCAGGAAAAACAATGCCTGACTCTACACGCAACCAATACATAAAAACCCTTGAAAGGAATATTATGCAGGCAGAGGAACAAATGAAACAAGAAAATCCAATGCTTCCAAAAGGAAAAATGATTACTTACATCTTCAGTGTTACTAATGTATTCAACAAAGAAGAAAACACTAAACACATAGAAAAAGAACAAAAAGAAGCAACCGAAAAACAACGCATTGAAAACCAAAAAAATGATGAGAAAGACGCAAAAGCTATCAAAGAATATTTGGAAAAAAATAAACTTAAAGCTGAAAAAACAGCGTCTGGTTTGTACTACATCATTGAAAAAGAAGGTACAGGCGAAAATGCAAAAGCAGGAAATACCGTTGCTGTAAATTACAAAGGTCAATTATTAAATGGAAAAGTATTTGATACAAGCATCAAAGAAGAATCTGAAAAAGCTGGCTTACAACAACCTGGACGCACTTTTGAGCCAATAAAATTCGCTCTCGGACAACAAATGGTTATCAAAGGTTGGGACGAAGGTATTACATTATTCAAAAAAGGTGGTAAAGGCATTTTATTGATACCTTCCTCGCTTGCTTATGGAGCAAGAGGTGCAGGAAAAGACATTCCTCCGTTCTCTCCATTACGTTTTGATATAGAACTTGTGGATATTGTTGCAGAAGCAAAACAAGAAATTCCTAAAGAAACCCCTAAAAAATAATTTTTGGTTCTCTGACAATTTTTGTGGAAGAATAATATAGCACACACTTTTAGTGTGTGAAAACATAGTTAAATGAGGCTTTGACAAAGATACACACTAAAAGTGTGTTACAAAATATCGTTTTTTCTTTTTTCCACAAAAATTATCAGACAATCTAAAAAAAAATGCTTTTTTCTTTTTAGAAAAAAGCATTTTTTTTATAATAATTCAACAACACTTAATAAATGGCTGTTTCATTTCATTCAACATTTACCATTTATCATTCAAAATTATCTTGCACCAATATCAGTATAATCACGTTTGGTATGACCTGTATAGATTTGGCGAGGGCGACCAATTGGTTGGTCTTCTTCACGCATTTCTTTCCATTGTGCAATCCAACCTGGAAGGCGACCAATCGCAAACATTACTGTAAACATATTGGTAGGAATGCCCAAAGCACGATAAATAATACCTGAATAAAAATCAACATTTGGATAAAGTTTGCGTGATACAAAATAATCATCTGTCAAGGCAGCTTCTTCCAATTTTTTCGCAACTTCCAGAGCAGGGTCATTGATACCGAGTTTATTAAGGACTTTATCACAAGCAACTTTAATAATTTTGGCACGTGGGTCAAAGTTTTTATAAACTCTATGCCCAAAGCCCATTAAGCGGAAATTGCTATTTTTATCTTTTGCAAGTTCTACATATTTTTGAACATTGCCCCCATCATTGATGATTTGTTCAAGCATTTCAATTACTTCCTGATTCGCTCCACCGTGCAATGGTCCCCACAACGCACTAATACCTGCTGAAATCGCAGCATAAAGATTTACGTGAGAAGAACCTGCAAGTCTTACTGTGGAAGTAGAACAATTTTGTTCGTGGTCAGCGTGCAGAATCAACAATTTATCCAACGCATCAGCTACATCAGTATCTATTTCGTATTGCTCACAAGGCAATGCAAACATCATTTGGAGGAAATTTTCACAATAATTATGTTTGTTCAAAGGATAATTTACAGGTTGTCCTAATGAATTTTTGTATGTCCAAGCAGCGATAGTAGGGATTTTGGCAAGCAATCTACGAATTTGCAAATCAACACCAGCAGGGTCTTTTTTGGGATCCATTTGGCTTGGATAAAATACTGAAAGTGCAGAAGTCAAAGAACTCAAAACGCCCATTGGGTGTGCATTTACAGGAAAACCCTCAAAAATATTACGCATTGTTTCATTAACCAAAGTGCGTCTTGTGATAGAGGTTTTAAATTCCGCAAATTCTGCTTTGTTAGGAAGATTTCCATAAATTAACAAATAAGCAACTTCCAAAAAATTAGATTTTTCAGCAAGTTGTTCAATAGGATAACCACGATATTGTAGAATACCTTGCTCACCATCTA
>JAAFIN010000137.1 GCA_013297825.1 Cytophagales bacterium | reverse complement strand
GATTGCTAGGGGATTTAGATACACTAAAAATTTTATGAAAATGATAAGATTTGCTTTCCTTTAAGTTTTTTTATTATCCCAAATTTTTTAAAAATCCTCTTTTCAAGTAAATTCACTTAGAACCAAATTTTTACGAAAAAAAAGAAAAAAATCTATAAAAATTTGTGTTAATTTATAAATCTATGTTCCAAACTTATCATATCACAAAATAAAAATAATATTTTGTAACAAAAGCTATTTGAAATTACTTTTATACAAAAACAAAATATTATTTTTGTAATTTTTTAATTATTTCAATTACAAATAATAAAGTGATTTGATTTTTTCCTTTTAAAAACTAAAATATAAAAAAAATAGGAAAAATCTTTTTAACATTTTAAACTTTTTATATGTTCAATTTTAAACTATTCAGTTTCAAAAAAACTGCTATGTTTTTGGGTGCATTATTTTGTGTAAATACATTTTACACCAATAACACAGCAATCGCCCAAGACCTCAGCCAAGCAATTCCTTTTGACGCAAATGTCAAAACAGGTATTTTGCCCAATGGTATCAAATATTATATTCGCAAAAATGCAAAACCTGAAAAAAGGGTTGAATTGCGTTTAGCCATCAATGCAGGTTCTATTTTGGAGGACAAAGACCAACTTGGTCTTGCCCATTTTATGGAACACATGGCATTTAATGGTACAAAAAATTTCAAAAAAAATGAACTTGTAAGCTACCTCCAATCTATTGGGGTAAAATTCGGTGCGGATTTGAATGCTTACACAAGTTTTGATGAAACCGTTTATATCCTTCCTATTCCTTCTGACAAAAAAGAAATTTTGGACAAAGGTTTTCAAGTGTTGGAAGATTGGGCGCACAATGTAACTTTTGAACACGAAGAAATTGACAAAGAACGTGGCGTAATCATTGAAGAATGGCGTAGCAGAACAGGCGTGCAAGACCGTATTCAAAAAGTTACATTGCCAAAAATGTTCAAAGGCTCACAATATCCTGATAGATTACCTATTGGTGACACAGGTATTATCAAAACCTTTAAATATGACGTAATTAAACGTTTTTATAAAGATTGGTATCGTGCTGACCTTATGGGCGTAATGGTTGTGGGTGATATAGATGTGGCTGAAATGGAAGAAAAAATCAAAACCCATTTTGGCAGAATTGCAAAACCTGTAAATCCACGTGTAAGACCTAATTTTGAAATCCCTGACCACAATTCAACTGAAATTGCTATCACAAGCGACAAAGAACAAGCCTTTGGTCAAGTACAACTTATGTACAAAAAAGATGGCAAAAAAATGAAAACCTTAGGCGATTATCGCCAAAATCTTGTATATGAGCTGTATAACCAAATGCTCAATGCTCGTTTGCAAGAATTAACCAAAAAACCTAATCCGCCTTTCCTTGGTGGTTTTACAGGATATGGACAAATTGGTTTGGGCTTCAAAAATGCGTATCAATCTTTTGCACAGGTGTCTGAAACAGGTGCAATGGAAGGCTTAAAAGGACTTCTTTTGGAAAATAAAAGAGTTTCTGAACACGGTTTTGTAGCTACTGAATTGGAACGTGCAAAACAAGAATTGATGAAAAACTATGAAAGACAATTCAATGAACGTAATAAAACTGAATCTGGAAGGTTTGTAAGTGAATATGTCCAACATTTCTTAGAAGAAGTACCAGCTCCAGGCATTGAATTTGAATTTGATTTTGCTAAGAAAGTAATGGGCGGAATTTCTATTGACGAAATAAATCCACTTGCTAAAAAATGGATTACTGACGAAAATCGTGTTGTAGTTATCGTTCTTCCTGAAAAAGATGGCGTAAAACTCCCAACTGAAAGCCAAGTACGTGCTTTGTTGGAAGAAACCAAAAGCATTGCAGTAACACCTTATGAAGATAAAGTAATTACTGAACCGCTTATGAGTAAAATGCCAACCGCAGGAAAAATTGTAAAAGAGAAAAAAATTGCGGATATTGATGCAACAGAATTTACACTAAGCAATGGTGCAAAAGTTGTGTTGAAAAAAACCAATTTTAAAGATGATGAAGTTCGTTTGAATGCATTTGCAAAAGGTGGTCATTCATTGGCAACTGATAGCGAATTTATTTCTGCTCAATATAGTGATGATGTAGTAAATGAAATGGGTGTTTCTAAATTTTCAAGCACTGACCTTGAAAAAATGATGACAGGCAAAAATGTAGATGTAAATCCTTTTATTTCTGAAACAGGACAAGGATTTTTTGGTAATGCGTCTCCAAAAGATTTGGAAACTTTATTCCAAATGATACACCTTTATCACACTGCACCACGCAAAAGCACAGAAGATTTTAAATCTTATGTTACTAAAAATAGTGCATTGTATAAAAATTTGGCAAATAATCCGCAATTTTTCTTTATTGGAGAAGTTTCAAAATTAATGAGTCAAAATAACAAACGTGCTCAAGGTTTGCCAAAAGCAGAAGATTTGGAAAAAATCAATCTTGATGAAGCAATGAAATTTTATAATGCTCGTTTTGCCAATGCAGGTGCATTTACTTACACATTTGTAGGAAATTTTGAAATGGATAAAATCAAACCTTTGATTGAAACTTATATCGCAAGCCTTCCAAGCACAGGCAAAAAAGAAACGTTCAAAGATTTAGGTATTCGTCCTCCAAAAGGTATTGTTGAAAAATCAATTACCAAAGGCAAAGACCCACGTAGCAATGTGATGATAACTTTTACTGATGATTTGAAAAATGCAAAAGATGGCTATTATATTCGCAGTCTTGCAGAGGTTTTGAGTATAAAGCTTATTGAAAACCTAAGAGAAGAAAAAGGTGGAATTTATGGCACAAGGGCAACGCCTTCTATCACCGTAGAACCACGTTCTTCTTATAGCATCAATATTAGTTTTACTTGCGCTCCTGAAAATGTTACCAAACTCACCAATGCAGTGTATGAAGAAATAGAAAAATTGCAAAAAAATGGTGCGACACAAGTGGATTTGGACAAAGTAAAAGAAGCACAACGCAGAGATATTGAAAAAAATATCAAAGAAAATAACTATTGGGTTTCTGGTATTCGCAGAATTTACAATGATAAAGCTAATCCAAAAGGACTTTTGGAGGCAGAGGTACGTAAAAGAATTGAAGCACTTACTATCCAAGATATTCAAAAAGCATCTAAAAAATATCTTGATATCAAGAAAAATCGCATCAATTTTACAATGGTTCCAGAAGCACCTGCACCAGTAGAAACCAAATCAGGCAACAAAGAACAAAGTGCATCAGGAAAACCTGCTGACGTTTTGAACGAAAAACTTACTGCAAATGATGTCATTGAAAATTACCTCAAAGCAATAGGCGGAAAAGATAAACTTCAAAAAGTAACTTCCCTCAAACAAGAAATGAAAATGAGCGTAATGGGTATGGAAATAGAAATCAACACCATCAAAAAAGGTAATAAATTTAATCTTGTTCAAAAACAAATGGGACAAGAAGTTATTATTAACTACAATGGCACAAAAGGTTATATGACAACTCCGCAAGGTAAAAAAGACCTTCCTGCTGACCAAGTAAAAGAAATGGAAGAAAGTGCTATCAATTTCTTTGAATTGGATTATGCAAAATATGGTTATGAAGCTGTACTTGCTGGAAATACAAAAATAGAAGGTAGAAATGCTTATAAAATAGAATATAAAAAAGCAGGTAAAGTAGCAAAAACTACATTCTATGATGCTGGAAGTTTCTTAAATGTAAATGATATATCTCCACAAGGCGAAAATACCATTTTGGAACACCAAACTATAAATGGTATTATATTTCCTAAAACTTCTAAAATCAAAAATCAAGGAATGGAAATAGATGCCACAATTAAAGTAGAAGTAAATCCTACCATTGATGACAAAATTTTTGAATAAAATAAAGCTCAAAAGGCTCAAAAAGCTCAAAAAATGTTCAAAAGTTTAAATTAAATTTTAAAATTTACATCTTTAAACCTTAAAAAATTCCACAAAACGAAAAATATTTTTTGTTTTGTGGAATTTTTTTTGAGAAAAGTTAAACAAAAAACATAAAAATTCTTTTATTTGAACTATACAGCTTGCTATTTTTCAATTCTTAATTCCTAATGCTCAATTTTTAATTCAAGTTAAATGACACAAAAAAAAGTACTTATTACAGGTGGAACAGGACTTGTAGGCTCACGACTTACCGAAATACTTTTGCAGAAAGGTTATAAAGTTGCTTTTTTGAGCAGAAAACCTAATCCTATGGCATATATTCCTACTTTTGGGTGGGACATTGAAAAAAAATATATAGATGAAAAGGCTTTTGAAGATGTAAATTTTGTTGTGCATCTTGCAGGCGAAAATGTAGGCGAAAAATCGTGGTCAGATACCCAAAAACAACAAATTCTTAACAGTCGCATCAATTCTACATTGCTTTTAGCCCAAAAAATACAAGATTTAGAAATTCCTTTGGAAAGTTTTGTGAGTGCTTCTGCCATAGGATATTATGGGACAGATACAGGTGAAAAAATATGTGATGAAAATACGCTTCCTGCCAATGATTTTTTGGCGAATGTTACCAAAGAATGGGAAAATGCAGTATTTTTTCTAAAAAATTTAGAAATAAATTATATTGTTTTAAGAATAGGTGTTGTATTGTCACCCAAAGGTGGAGCATTGCCCAAATTAACCCAACCTATACGTTGGGGAGCAGGTGCAAGTTTGGGTACAGGAAAACAATTTTTATCGTGGATTCACATTGATGATTTGTGTGAAATGATAATTTTTTCAATGGAAAAAAAACTTTTAGGCGTGTATAATGCAGTTGCTCCTAATCCTGTACGTAATGAGGAAATGACAAAAATGATTGCAAAAACTTTAAAAAAACCACTCATTTTACCAAATGTACCATCTTTTGTATTGAATTTGATGTTGGGCGAATTTTCAAAATCTGTACTGGGAGGCTCTAATATATCAGTAAATAAAATGTTAAACGAAGGTTTTTCTTTCAAATATCCAACCTTAGAACCTGCTTTGAAGAATTTACTTTTATCTTAATTAAAATTTCTTTTATCACTATACAAAAATTAAAATAATTAAAAAAGTCCTTTAAAATGAATATTTCGCAACATTTTTCAAAAATTTTGGTCTGCACCGTAGTTTACGAAGGTCTGACCAAAATATTTTGAAAAATTACCAAATTATCAAACAGATAATTGCTCAGCCTGCTCTGTCCTACAATATGGTAAATAAGAGTAGAATTATAAGTATTAAATGTATATTTACAGGATTAAAATATAAAATTTAGGAATTATTTTTAAAATAATCAAAATAAAATTTTGATAATTAAAATATTTTCATTATAAATTCCTAATTCCTAATTCCTAATTCTTCTTCTTTTCTGCCAATTTCTCCACTCTATCAAAATGTGGAATACCATAACCCAATTTATTATCAGGTTTGAGAGCTTGGTCGCCTGAATTTTTGATAATTTCTATAATTTCCCAAGCGGTAAGTTTTGGGTAAGCACTCCACACACTTGCGATAAATCCTGCAATGATTGGACTTGAAAATGAAGTACCTGAATTATCTGTAATATTGCCTGATGGACTTCCTGTAATAGCTGGCGAACCTTGTGCAGATACAAGTGGTTTTATGCGTTGGTCAGAAGTAGGCCCAAAAGAACTAAAACCAGCTTTTTCACCTATGGAATTGGTTGCACCCACTGCCACGATGGAATCCGCATCAGCAGGCGAGCCTACATATCGCCAAGAGTCTTCGCCTTCATTGCCTGCACTGTTGCAAACCACAATCCCACGCCTTACTGCCCAAGTGGCAGATTGGCTCGCAAAAGAGGTTTTTCCATTCATATCTTTGTAGGTGTAATCCATTTTAAAATCGTCAAAATCATTGTAACCCAAAGAAGAATTTATCACATCAACGCCCAAACTATCCGCTTGTTCCGCACCAACAACCCAATTTATTTCTTCTGATTTATATTCTGTATTTGCGTCCTCTGTTCTAAAAAGATAAAAAGATGCCTCTGGAGCTGTGCCTATGATTTTTCCTTTTTGATAAGATGCTATCGTAGAAAGCACCTGTAATCCGTGTTCGCCTGTGCGATACACATAAGGCTGATGTGTTACAAAATCAAAAGTACCCAAAATTTGTTTATTTTCGTGAAGATGTTTCAAAAAAGGCACTTTGTTACCATTTGCAAAACCTGCATCAAAAACTGCAATGGTAATATTTTTGCCTCTAAAACCTTTTTGGTGCATTTTGTCAGCACCTATCATATTACTTTGGTTAAATGATTTTCCATAATCTTCTTTATTTTCAATCACAAGCGGGTCAAATTTTGGCGTTTGTGCAGGTTGAAACTGGAAAGAACTTTGTGTTTTTTCGTCAAAAGATTTGTGAGAAGAAGGTGGAGCCAAATAAGTAATTGAATTTTCTTTAATAAAAGATAATTTTTTTACTTTTTCCAAATTATCTTTGTTAATTTCTATCATTGCACCATTAAACCATTTGGACACATACCAAACTTTTGCACCATTTTTTGATAATTCTTTCAAATACGCATTTGTTACAGGCAAATCACGCCAATCAAGAGCAATATTTTGATTTTTACGTCTTAAAAGTGATTTTTGGGACAAAAATTTTTCAGGTTTGTCTAATGAAAAACCATTATTTTGTTTATCTTTAAATTGAACAAAATATTTATTTTGGGGTTCAATTTCTTTTGATTTTTCGGTTTTTTTTAATTCTAATGTTTTTGTTTCTGGTTTTGGAGAAATTTGTGCAACAACATTTATATTAAATACTAAAAGATTAAAAATGAAGAAAATAGAAGATATTTTCACAAAAAGATTTTTTTTCATAATAGGATTTTTTTTGAATAAAATTTAATTTAAAAATGAATGTTTTTTTGATTTAAAAATACAAAAAACAAAGGTAGAAAAAAAAATACAAATTTATATCAAGGTGTCAGGAGTAAGGTATCAGGTATTAGTACAAAAAATACGAAATAGCCAAAACACAAGGGTTATTTTTTTGAAAAAAAAGAAAACTTACTTTTGGTTGTAGATAAAAGTTTTATAAATTTGTAAGATTAAAAAATACGCATTATTTTTGAAAAAAAAGCCCTAATTCCGAAGGGAAAGTTAAAAACAAAAAAAACAAATTAAATGCTTTCTTATTCACAAATTTTTGATAATATAAAAAATACAAATATAAAATTTTTATTTTTATATGTTTTTTTATTTTTTATCAATGCTTGTATTCCATTGCCTACGCCTACTGACAATCCAAGCAAAAATACAAATGCCATCAAAAAAGTATTAACGTCTGAAAATCACACTTACGAAAAAAATATTCGTACTATTTTTTTGTGTATAGAACCCATCAGTGATGACCCAAGTGCTAAAATGCGTCCTGCGGTGCAATCATTAGCCCAAACTTCGCCCTTGATATTAGAATTTGATGACCTTTATCCAAATCCACGCAATTATAGGGCAAAAATCTTACATTGTCAGGCAGATTGGACATTTTCTAATCTTAACGAAATAGAATATCTCAATGATGTCAATGATTTTCCTATTCGTTCTCACCAACTTTCTTTTAATACCAAAGTATCTTATGTGCATTATACGTTTTCTGTGCCAAAAGTAAAACTTTCAGGAAATTATATACTATTAGTACAAAGAGATGGCAACGAAAATGATTATGTGCTTACAAAAAGGTTTGTGGTGTATGAACAAAAAGTAAATTTTCAGCCACAAGTTCGCACTTCTAATTTGGCAGGAAATAGAGATAAAAACCAACAAATTAATTTTAAAGTGGATTATAATGCAGTTGAAATCAACAACCCAACCGAAGATATAAAAGTAATTATCAGACAAAATTTTAGGGAAGATAACGCCATTCGTAACCTAAAACCAACTGTTGAAAAATCATTTTCAAAGACTTTGGAATATAATAATTATCTTTCTGGTGAAAATGAATTTCCAGGAAATAATGAATTTAGGCGTTTTGATATGCGAAGTACAAGATTTTTAGGCTTCAATATGATGAAAATTATGCTTGATGACAGCATAAGTGCTGCGATTGTAAATCCTGACCAGACACGTGCAGGTGGAGCGTATTTTCGCCAACCTGATTTTAATGGTGGATTTTATATTTTTCATTATGAAACAGGCAGGGGAAAAGTAGAATCAGATTATATCAAAGTTCGCTTTTTTTATAAAACCACCGAAAAATTTAGCCAAGATTTGTATGTAATTGGAAATTTTAACCAATTTGTGTATAATGAAGAAAACAAAATGACATTCAGCGAAGAAAAAGGTGGTTATGAAGCTGAAATTCTGTTAAAGCAAGGGGAATATAATTATATGTATTCACTCAAAAATAGTAACACTCCCCCAAATCACGAATCAATGGAAGGCTGTTATCAAGAAGCAGAAAATAATTATGAACTTTTTGTGTATTATCGCCCTTTGGGTGCAAGAAATGACCAAGTAATTGGATATCAATCGTTTAATTCTACACAGGTAAGGTAAGAAGCCCCCTAACCCCCAAAGGGGGAAAAATTTATTCTATTTTTTTATCAAAAACTCCCCCTTTGGGGGTTGGGGGGCTTAATTTGGCAATACCAACACAGGTTGAGGTGCTTGATTGACGATTTCGCCTGAAATACTGCCCAATAAAAAATATGCCCAACCGTGTCGTTGGTGGGAAGTGGTTACAATAAGGCTAACTTTTTGTTGTTGTGCAAATGACAAAATACTACCAGCTTCAATATTTCCTTCAATAATATGCGTAAAAAAAGGATTTAGACCTATTTCTTCAGCAAATATTTTTTGTTTTTCGTGCTGTTCTTGTTTATTTTCAAGGATTCCCCAAGTGCTTTGCACATACAAATAATGCCAATCACCTGTGAGCCAATTTTTTTTAGAAAGCCATTTTTTTAAGGAATTTTGGTTGCTTTCAGATAAATCAGTAGCTATCAATATTTTTTGAATTTGCCAAAAAGTCGTATTTTGTTTTACTGCCAATACAGGACAAGGCGAAAATCTTGTAACTTTTTCGGTATTTGAACCAAAAAAAAGGTTTTCTAAGGGGGTTGCTCCGTGTGTTCCCATAATTATCAAATCCACACCAAAATCCTTAGCACTTTGCACAATACACCCAAAAACATCACCAACATCAATGCGAATTGAAATTTGGTCTTCTGGAAAATTATTATCTTTGAGTGCTTTATTTAATTTTTCTCTGACAGAAATTTGTACTTGATTAAGGTGTTTTTCTTCCCAAGTAGTTTCAGTTTGGAGTGTATCAGGTGCAAGCAAAATAGTATTCAAAGATGGAATAATATGTTGCAAAATAATATTTGCTTGTGTTTTTTGTGCAATTTCAAATGCAATTTGGAGTGCATTATTTGCATAAATAGAAAAATCAGTAGGAACAAGAATTGTTTTCACAAGAGTTCAAAGTTTAAAGTTTAAAGTTCAAAGTTCAAGGTTTAAAGTTCAAAGTTCAAGGTTTAAAGTTCAAGGCTCAAAGTTCAAGGTTTAAAGTTCAAAAGTTCAAAAAAAATCCTGCTAATCCTTAAATTCTGTAAATCCTGTTTCAGACTTTGGCTGTTTCATTCACCATTCACCATTTACCATTCATCATTCAATCAAACTCTTTTCACGTGTTCAACTGAAATCTCAAAATCACCATCATTAACAATATCAAAAAAACTATCTTGGGTATTTTCGTCGTAATAATGATAAATTTTGATATTATGACCTTTTGTGTGGAAACTCTCCAATGCAATCAACACATCAAATATGATTTTGCTGGACGCAGTGTTAAGATAAGGCAGAAAAATGTGAAGATTTGTAGGGTTATTTTTGTTTTGAAAATAATCAGAACGATAGTATTCTTCCAACCAATTCATTGCAGGTTGAAAAAAACTAATAACATTTTCAGGGTAAAAAGTACCTTTAAGCATAATTTTACCTTCTTCCAAATCAATCATGGGCGTTTCTTGTGTAGCACTTACATGAAATTTTTGCATACGTTTTTCTTTGTTTTAAAAAATATATTAAAATCAATTTTTTTCATCAATTTTTTTGGAAAAATAATGATAATTTTTTTAAAAACAAAATCAATTAAAGCAATATTGCAAAATTTAGTAAAATAAACTTTATAGCTTATTTATTTGAGCCTTTTTACTTATATCTGATTTCTGACTACTTTTTCCCAACTATTTTTCCTGACTGCTTTATACCAAGTATAATTTTATTGTATAATTTTATTTTTTTTAATTTTCAAGTTTTTGGTTAATTTTACACGTTTATTAAAAAAAACAAAAAGATTTTAAAAATTTTTTATAAAAAATGATAACCATACAATACTTACGTAGTAATCCAAAAGATGTTATTGAGGCTTTAGGCAAAAGATTTTTTGGAGATGCTGAAAAAATTGTCAATGAAATCCTTGAAATTGACCAACAAAAAAGAGAAACACAAGTAAAACTTGATAATAATAATGCCCAAATGAATCAACTCTCCAAATCAATAGGAGAACTCATGAAAAAAGGCGAAAAACAAGAAGCTGAAGATGCAAAAGCACAAACCACAACCCTCAAAAACGAAATAAAAGAACTTGAAGAAACTTTCAAAAATTTGGAAAAACAACTTTTTGACAAACAAGTTCTATTGCCTAATATGCCTCACGCAAGCGTGAAAGCAGGAAAATCAGCAGAAGATAATGAAACTGTAAGCACTTGGGGAAATATTCCTACTTTGCACGAACACGCTGTGCCACATTGGGATTTAATCCAAAAATACGATTTAATTGATTTTGAATTGGGCAATAAAATCACAGGGGCAGGTTTTCCTGTGTATAAAAATAAAGGTGCAAAATTGCAACGTGCTTTGATAAATTTTTTCTTACAGGAAGCTGAAAAAGCAGGTTATAT
Organism: Cytophagales bacterium; assembly: GCA_013297825.1. Lineage (GTDB taxonomy): Bacteria > Bacteroidota > Bacteroidia > Cytophagales > Microscillaceae > JAAFIN01. Next base: position 2,644 of record JAAFIN010000137.1, on the reverse strand, counting down.
AGAAATTCAACCGCCTATTTTGATAAATAAAGCCTCTGGTTTTGGTACAGGACAACTCCCTGACAAAGATGGACAAATGTATTTTGCAACAGAGGACGAACTTTATTTAATCCCTACTGCGGAAGTTCCTATTACTAATATTTATCGTGATGTCATCATTGAAGAAAAAGACCTTCCTATCAAAAATGTAGGTTATACGCCTTGTTTTCGCAGGGAAGCAGGCAGTTGGGGGGCGCATGTGAGAGGCTTAAATCGTTTGCATCAATTTGATAAAGTAGAAATCGTACAAATTCAACACCCTGAAAATTCATATAACGCATTAGAAGAAATGCTAAAATATGCCCAAAGTCTTTTGGAAAAATTAGAATTACCTTATCGTACTTTGCGTTTGTGTGGTGGTGATATGGGATTTTCTTCTGCCCTCACGTATGATTTGGAGGTGTATTCAGCAGGGCAGGGGCGTTGGTTGGAAGTGAGTTCTGTGAGTAATTTTGAAACATTCCAAGCAAACCGATTACAATTACGTTATCGTAATTTGGAGAAAAAAAATGCACTTCTTCATACATTAAATGGTAGTGCGTTGGCATTGCCTCGTATTGTGGCGTGTATTTTAGAAAATAACCAAACTCCAGAAGGTATCAATATTCCAAAAGCCTTACATCCATTTTTGAGTTTTACAGAAATAAAATAATAATGGTAAGTGGTAAAATGGTAAATGGTGAATGAAAACAGCCATTTTTTAATGTTGAATAGGATTTTCAATAAAAAAAAGCATTTTTTCATTATGAAAAAATGCTTTTTTATTTTTTTCTGCTTTCTACTGAAAAAAATTAGATTTTTACTAATTTTTGTTTGAATTTACCATTGTTTGTGCTGATTTCCACAATGTATGTTCCTACATTCAGCGAAGCAATATTTTCTTTCAAAAAGGTTTCAGTTTGGGACATTTTTCCTTCAAAAACTTTAATTTCTTTGCCCTGCATATCCATAATACGCATTCTTCCTGTTTCTTGTAAATTTATTTTTTTAGGTAATTTCAAAGAAATATTTTCAGTGGTTGGATTTGGATAAATTATCATATTTTCATTTCCGCTACCTTCCACAAAACGAATATCACTGTAACCAAAAGACTTGTTGATGTCTATTTGTTTGAGGCGATAATAGCTTGCTTCTTTGTTAGCATCTTGGAAAGAATAACTTTTCCCTGTGGAAGAAGTACCTAAACCATCTACAAATGCAATTTTTTCAAATGTTTGTCCATCAAAACTCCTTTCTATTTCAAAACCTTGATTATTGGTTTCGGTTAAAGTATTCCAAGAAAGTAACACATTTTCGTCATTGGCACGCATTGCATCAAAACGCATTAACTCAATAGGCAATGGATTTGTATTATTACCTACTGTCCAAGGAGAGAAAGCATTTATATTTGTAAGTTCCACATAATGCGGATAGCTTGCACCTGTCCAAGTACCACCTTGTAGTACCCAACTTGTACCATTGTGTCTGAAAAGTTTTGTATTTGTAGCATTACTTATCATATTAAAACGCTCATCATTAGCAAATTCAATACGCATTGTTGCATTTGTAGGCGTTCCTGTGATTTCATAGACTTTTTTAATTGTGCCACCAGGCGAAAAACCTGATACAGAACCCCTGTAATGATAACGGTCAATGCTTACTGTACCTGCATTTGCGAGGTGAATACCTGTACCTGCGATTTGGGTAAGTGTTCCATTAGTTGTTCTATTAGAAAAACGCAAATAACCACCTTTGTTGCCAATATGAAGATTAGGCGTATAATCTGTTACGATTGCATTATTAGTTCTATTTTCAATCAAAGTACCTGTTGTACCAAAATCAATATTAAAGTAATTCAATAATAATTTTCCATTTTGAACATTCAAATTGGTTGAAACGCTAATATGTTGTGAAGGTTGAACATTCGCTATATTGTTAATAGTTAAACTACTAAAATTAGGCATATTAAGCGGAATTGTTTGTGGGGTTGTACCTACAAATTTTATTTCGCCATTGGTTAATATTCTGCCTTTTTTGGTTAATATTGCATTGTCCCCAAAACTTAAAGAAGCACCTGCTTGTATATCAATAGAAGCACACACCACAGAAGAAGTAATCAAAGGATAATTTGTAACACCTGTTGGAATGACTAAATCGTCATTAGCAGTAGGTACAGTATTACTACTCCAGTTACTTGCTGTAGTCCAAGCGGTGCTTGTGCTACCATTCCACAAAATATTAGGTTTTACAATCACAGTATAATCTTCTGCTTGCCCATTTCCAGAAGGGAAAGTACAAGAAGCAACAGGGGAATTATTAAAATCAGATATTACACGCATACGTAAACCAACATTAAAGGTAACTCCTGAGGTAGGTGGTGTAAAAGTAAGTGTTCTTGAACCTACTTTATTTGAAGGAAAATCTAATATTTTTTCACCAGTATCTGCGAAATCCCCATCATTATTATAGTCAATATATACACTTGCTCCTTCATTATTAGCTGTTCCTGTTTGAATGGTGAAATTTGTAATAGTGCCTGCAGTTAATGTTGTGCTTTGTGTACAACTGTAATCTTGATATGCTCCATCATTATTTTTGGTGGAATTATCAATACTAGATCGGAAGA
>JAAFIN010000135.1 GCA_013297825.1 Cytophagales bacterium | reverse complement strand
TCATTGATAGCAAAAATAATTTTCTCAAACTTATCTTCAAATATTCCATTATTTTTGAGATAATTTTCAAAAAAATGTACTACTTTTTCAGGAATATTTTTAAAAATACCACAACCCCAAGCACCTAATACTAATGTTTTGTAATGTTGGGTATATGCAATCGTCAAAATATATTCCAGTCTTTTGAGCATTATTTCTGTGTATTTTTGTTCGTTATAGGTTTTTTGGGTGTTGAAAGTAAGCAAATTCCATAAATTATAACGTTTTAATCTTCCCAAATGCACTGCAGGAGAAGTCAAAAATGATATTTTTAAAAAATTATCTAAAACTTCGCCTTTATCATTTTTTAAAACAGGCACATCAGGCGAAAAAATAATATTTGAGGTATAATAATCTCCACCGTTGAATATTTTTTTGTGAAATACATAAAATTCTTCGTGAAATTTAGTCAAACAAGGATAAAGCCCTGAAACACGAGCCAAACTTTCTTCTTGTCCTATTGCGCCTCTCAAAAAACCACCACCTTCCGAAATAGCAGAAGCGAAATTTAAACAAAATATTTTTTCATTTGGATTTTCTTTTGCAATTCTAATACACGCCTCAATGCTTGTTTCACCTGTTACTTCAAAAGTTGTTTTGGTATTTTTTTGGTTTAAAAATAATTCATTTCTCTTTTCAGTCCAATATTCAAAATCACTTTCTTTGAACAAAGTAGAATTTGAAACTGCATTTTTTAGGCTTTCTGTAATATCAATTATTTGCTTATTTTTATCTTCATAAATGCCTTTTTTTAAGATTTGAAGGGTATGATGAGCAATATCCAATCTTATTTGTCGGTTTTTGTCTTTCATTTTGATTTTTTTGTTGTCTGACAATTTTTGTGGAAAATTATTTTAATTCCTCACGTTTCACGTGGGGTTACTATTATTCAACCCCTTTGGGCAGAGGCGATTGTTTCTGTTTCTCCGTCCAAACGCTTGGAGGGTTTTAAACCCTCCAAGCGTTGAAATCGTCTATATTTTTAATAAAATTTATTTTTTGCGTAAAAAGAATTACTAAAAAAATAATAAAATTTGGCATTTTTTTAGAAACAATCGTCCCTGCCCTTTGGAGTTGTTTAAATAATGTTTTTACAGAGAAAAACCCTGAAAGGGTTTAACTATGGTAACCCCACGTAAAACGTGGGAACAGGAAATCCATAAAAATTGTCAGAGAACCAATAAACGTTTATTCAGGACTTTATTTTTTATAAAATTGGCTGTTTCATTTATCATTCATAATTTATGATTCAGCATTGAATTAGGCTGTTCCATTCACAATTCACCATTCACCATTATTCCTTAATTCTCTGCCTTATTACCTCAAAAAGTGCGATACCTGTTGCGACAGATACATTTAAGGATTCAATTTTACCCACAAGTGGAATTTTTGCAAGCTCGTTGGATTTGCGTAAAATATGTGCCAAAATACCGTCTTCTTCTGAACCCATCACAAGAGCAGTAGGAGGCGTTAAATCCACATTATACAACAGATTATCAGTTTTTTCGGTGATAGAAACCACCTGTAAGCCACTATCTTGCAAAAAAGTGATTACTTGAAAAAGGTTTTCAACTTTACAAATGGGTACATAATTCAATGCACCTGACGAAGTTTTTAAGGCTTCTGACGCAATCATTGCGGTATTGCGATTAGGTACCACGATTGCATTTACGCCTGCACATTCTGCACTTCTCACGATTGCCCCAAAATTCCTTACATCAGTAATTCTATCCAAAATCAACACAAAAGGCACTTTTCCCTCCTCGTAAGTCATCTGTACGACTCTATCAATAGGCATATAATTGATAGCAGACACATAGCCCAAAATTCCTTGATGGTTTTTGCGTGTAACACGATTGATTTTTTCAATAGGCACTTTTTGAATAAAAACGTCTTTTTCTCTGGCAAGTTCCCAAATTTCGTCAAATTGTTCGCTCTTTGATATATCTTTGTTGATGATAATTTTTTCAAAAACTTTATTTGCCAATAAGGCTTCTCGTATGGATTGTATGCCAAAAATCAGGTCTTCTGCTTGCATTTTTTACTTGTGTTTTAGATTATTTTTTAATAATAAATTTTTATTTTTGTGCAAAAATGTATTTTTTTTTTGATATTTTTTAGAAAATTATGAAAAAAATCCTTTCAGTGGCTTTATTTTGGGGTTTGTTTTTTGGAATTTTGATAGGAATTTTAATCATATTTTTTGCTGAAAATATTATACAAATTGCTTACAAAGAAGATGGTTTTTTGATGCAATTTATTAGCATATTTTACCCAAGATTCTTAACCGAAAAACACCGATTTCCCATAGATTTTTTTGTTCAAAAAATCCAACAAATGGGTTTTAGGTTTGTGATATTTGGAATGTTGGGATTATTTTTTTTTTATTTTTTTCCAAAAATCAAAAATAATTTTAAACCAATTTTTATACAAAAAACGCATATTTTGTGGTTACAGCGATACTTTTGTGTGTTTTTGTTGTGGTGTGTTTGGGATTGGTATTGGATTTTGGGTAATTTATCAGAAATGGATTTTTTCTACCAACCTGTTTTTTTATTGCGTTTTTTTGGAAAAAATAATTTTTCATTTACGTTTTTGATGTTAGTGTATGGAGCTTTGATTGGGAGTATTTTATGTATTTTGTTTAATCAAAAACCTTTTGAATTTTCTATTATTTTGTTTTTGAGTTTTATTTTTTTACAAGGTTATTTGTATAGTTTTCACAAAATAGACCACACTTTTGCACCTGTCAATTATGTGAGTTTTTTGTGGATTTTTTTGTTTTGGGAAGAAAAAAATGTGTTTGGTGAGGACACCAAACACGGGGAAAGTTATGCCTTACTTTTGATGCAAATTGCGGTTGCAATGTGTTACACGCTTGCAGGCATAGAAAAATTATTAACAAGTGGGTTTTATTGGCTTATTGATGCACCTTTGCAATATTATCTTTTGGCAAGTGAAACACCCTTGGGAATGTGGTTAGGGCAATATTTTTGGATTTGTTGGTTTTTTGGGGTTGTGGTGTTATTTTGGGAAATTTTATTTATTTGGGCAATTTTTCAACAAAAAAATATTGTATTTCTGTGGCTTTTTGGAGGATTTTTATTTCATTTGGGAACATTTATTTTGATGAATGTAGGTGGTTTTCCGCATACTTGGGTATGTTTGTATGTGGTTTATTTAAAGTTCAAAGGTTTAAAAGTTCAAAGATTTAAAAGTTCAAAGGTTTAAAAGTTCAAAGGTTTAAAAGTTCAAAGGTTTAAAAGTTCAAAGGTTTAAAAGTTCAAAGGCTTAAAAGTTCAAAGGTTTAAAAGTTCAAAGGTTTAAAAGTTCAAAGGCTTAAAAGTTCAAAGGTTTAAAAGTTCAAAGGTTTAAAAGTTAATTCGTATTTAATCCTGTTAATCTTAAAATCCTGAAAATCCTGATTCAGACTTTGGCTGTTTCATTCATCATTTATCATTTACCATTTAAAAAATTTATGTTCAAAATTTTCAATTTCATAAAGTTCCCCCTTTGGGGGTTAGGGGGCTTTGTATTTTTCCTCACGTGTTCCCAAAATGGACAAAAACAAGAAAACACGATTATTTTAGAAAATGCTTTGAATCAATTAGAAAAAAGCCCTTTTTTGGAAAATGGCACGCTTTCCTTTGAGCTTGTTCGCCTCAAAGATTATAAAACATTAGCCAAAAAAAATGCCCAAAAAACCATTCCTTTTGCATCTTGTATGAAACTTGTAAGTACCGCAACTGCTTTGGAGATTTTGGGCGGTAATTTTAGATTTTATACTGCGTTAGAATATGATGGCAATATCACAAATGGCGTTTTGAATGGAAATCTTTATATAAAAGGTGGTGGCGACCCTGTTTTGGGGTCAAATATTATGACTGACCAACACATAGATAGGATTTTTCCGATTTGGGTGCAACGCATACAACAGGCAGGAATTACCAAAATTACAGGCAAAATTATTGCTGATGAAAGTATTTTTCCTATGGATATTACACCTCACGAATGGATTTGGGGCGATATTGGTAATTTTTATGGAGCAACTGCTGGAGCTTTGAATATTTTTGATAATGAATATTCGCTTTTTTTGTTGCCAAATAATATTTTGTATGAAAGACCACAAATAGTTCGCACACAGCCCACAGGATTGGATATTGAATTTGTAAATGAACTCAAAACCGAAACCGCAGGTTCAGGCGACCAAAGCACGATAAATGGCGGTGTTTTTGAACAAAAAAGATACTTAAATGGCACAATTCCACAAGGCGGAACATTCCAAGTAAGAGGAAGTTTGCCTAATCCAGCTTTGACTTGTGCAAGATATTTTCAAGGATATTTGAAAAATAATAATATTTTGGTGGAAAAAAATGCAACAACTTCACGCCTTTTAATTCAACAAAAACAGGTTTTTAATAAAGCTAACCGAAAATTGATTTATACACACCAATCGCCAACTTTAAAAACCATTTGCGAATTTACAAATTTTTACAGCGTTAATCTTTTTGCAGAAGCAATCCACAAACGCATTGCGATTACGCAAGAAAAGCGTGCAGGAACACGTGCAGGCGTGAAAGCAACCAAAGAATTTTGGGAAAAAAGAGGATTAAATACCAAAGGATTTTTTCAGCAAGATGGCAGTGGGCTTGCAAGCACCAACGCAATGACCGCTTCCCAAATGACGAGTTTATTAGCCAAAATGTCTAAATCCAAAAATTTTCCTTATTTTTTTGGTTCATTGCCTACTTCTGCCAAAGATGGTACTATGCAACACATTGGCAAAAATACCAAAATGGCAAATAATCTGCGTGCAAAAACAGGTGCAATTACACGTGTGCAGTCTTTTGCGGGTTATTTTCGCAATAGCAAAAAAGAACTTTATGCGTTTTCGCTTTGTGTGCATCAATACACAAATGGCTATACCGAAATGCAAAAAAAATTGGAAAATGTAATGAAAATTATGGTGGAAAGCTGTAATTAATGGTAAATGGTAAATGGTAAATGTTGAATGTTAAATGAAACAGCCAATAGCCTCACTTTGTGTCATTGCGTAGCAATCTGGCTGTTCTTTTTCTTGAACTTTAAACCTTAAACTTTATCCTATATTTTCATAAAAGTCTTAAAAATTGTTTCGCAAATGAGGTTATATTTTTTCTTGTTTTTTTTCAAATAAAAAAATTCACAAACAAACCAAAAATTTTTAATTTTGATGTATTTATAATAAAAAATTGCGTTATTTTTCAAAAATTTATGTTTTTTATTGGCATAAAAACCTGACACAATAAAACTATTTTCTTTGGTATTAAGCGGACTTGTGTATGTAATTTTAAAGTTCTCGTTTTCTCGTGTGGTAATGCCATCTATCATTTTTCCTGCAGATTTCAGTTCTTTTAGCACATTTTCCCTAAATTCTGCATCAGTGTAAGGCATACCATCAGGCTTACTTTCTCCGTATGCCCTGTAAGTCCTAAGTTCTTCGCCTGTGTTGGTATTGATAAATGTTTCACCATCAGCAGTAGGACGGTGTTCGCCTTGTGGCATAAAATTATCAGGACGATTGACTTGATAATTGTATTCTTCATTGGTGTACAAATGAAAAATAATCGTATGTTCTTGTGCAAAAACTTTTTTATTTATCAAAAAATAAAATAAAATTAAAAAAATGTAAAATATTCTACTAAAATATTTTGAGAAAATAATTTTATAAGTCATATTGATTTTTTGTGTTTTTTTGAAAATAATAATTTAAAAATAAGGTTAAAAACAAATAGATTTTGATTACTTTGCCTTTTTTTATTTTTTTCTTGTAAAATTTCCCTTTGGGTTAAGGGGCTTCTTTGTATAACTACTTTTTGGCAAAAAATGATTTTATTTGAGGATATTTTTTTTATATCTTGCAAAATTTATAACCAAAACAAAAGAAATACATGAAATCTATATATAGACATTTTTTTACGCATTTATTTTATATTTCCCTTTTTTCTTTATTTTTTTTTCCAAAAAAATCTTTCTCTCAAGGCTTGGATATTCCTTTTTTGTTTAAAACAGGTTTTCGCACACAAGCATCTTTTACGCCAATACAAGGTGAGGATAATTTTAATATGAATATTACGCATTATCAATTACAGGGTATTTTTTCGCTCAAAAGTAGGGTAGAGGCTGATGTGGATTTATTAAAACTAAAATTTGATGTGGGACTAAAACAAAATTTTTTTACCTTTAATACAGGTTTGCGTGTGGTGCAAAGTGATTTTTTCCCTGAAAAAAATACAAATTATTGGGGAAATCTTACACTTGGTTATACAAGTATAAAAGCAGGTCTAAAAAATGGTATTTGGGTGCGAACTATTCAAGCTGGGGCAGTTCAAGATGTTGATGATTTGGAAAATGCACGTCCTTTTGTGTTGGGAGCTATTGCCAAAGTTTTTGTAATGGGACTTAGAAAACAAAATATTTTTGGGCTTGGGGTGGCTTATACGCCACAAGGAAAGATTTTTCCTGTGCCAATTATTGGATTTAACCGCAGAATTTCTGAAAAATGGGATATGAATTTGCTTATTCCTGCTAATATTGCCTTTATTTGGAAACCAAATAATAAATTTCGTTTTCGTTTTCGTGTTAATCCAAATGCCTTGCAAGTGGGCAGTAAAAACCTTCCAATTTTCCAAAATCCTAACCAAAACTTACAATTCACACAAAGTAATCGTATGCAATTTACAACTTTAGAACTAAATTTGGGTATTCAATATCAACTTTCCAAAAATATACGTATGATTGCACAAGCTGGCTGTTTGTTTGGCTCAAATATCAATTTTAGAGAAAATAATACAAAACTTGGCGAAGTAAAACTTAGGGATAATTTTATCCCTCAAATCACAGCAGGATTTCATTTTAACCTAAAAGATGGATTATTTGGTTCGCAGATGTTTATGGCAGACTGAATTTAATGTTGAATGATAAATGTTAAATGATAAATGGAACAGCTTTTTTTAATGTTGAATGATAAATGTTAAATGATGAATGAAACAGCCAAATACATTTATTGAACCTTAAACTTTGAACCTTAAACTTTGAACTTTAAACCTTGAACTTTAAACCTTGAACTTTAAACCTTGAACTTTAAACCTTGAACTTTTTATGAAAAAAACTTTTTTACACAAAATTTTATTTCAAAATTTTATCTTTATAAAAATTTTATTTTTAATATTTTTTCCAAAAGAAATTTTTGCACAAGAAAATAATAAAATAAATAAAAAACAAATGCCAAAAAATCTTAAAAAAATTCTTAAAAATGCACCTGATAATTTAAAAGTTTTTTATAAAAATCCAAAAAAATACCGTTTTCAAGCAATCTACACGCCTATTATACGCAAAGCAGATAATACGCCTGTATTGGGCAAAACACAAATATTTGGGGTAAAGAATAATGAATATTTTTATCCTGCAAGTGTCGTAAAATTGCCTATTGCACTGTGTGCTTTGGAAAAATTAAAAAAAATAAATAATCCTCAAATTAACGCCCAAACGCCCATAGCTTTTGAGGTAGGACACAAACCACAAACCGCAGCTCAAAATGATACAACTTCCCAAAGTGGTTTTGCGAGTGTGGGGCATTATGTAGAAAAAATATTTGTAACAAGTGATAATGATGCTTCTAATCGTTTGTATGAATTTTTGGGACAAAAATATCTTAACCAAAACCTTCATCAAAAAGGTTACAAAAATTTTTGTGTTACGCACCGCCTTGCCTCACCACAATACAGCATTGCAGAAAATCGCTACACCAATCCAATGTATTTTTTTGAGCCAATTATTTCAAAAAATCCAGATGAATTGAGCGAATTGCGAAAAACTAATTTGAATGAAATAAAAGCCTCTGATTTGAATCCAGAATTAAATAGTAAAAAAGTAAATTCAAAAAAAGAAGTAAATATTGGCGTAAATAATTCGGAAAAAAATATCTTATATTCACAAAAAGAAGAACATAATACAGATAATTTTTTTCACAAAGCAAAAAATAGCCTCATAGGAAAATCATATATGAGTGGGGAAAAAGAGGTAAAAAATCCGCTTTCTTTCAAAGAACGCAATTTTTTTCCGCTTACAGATATGCACCAAATGCTAAAAACGGTGTTTTTTCCTGAATTTTGCCCTAAAAAAAGCATTTTTGATATAAGAAATGAAGATTTGACATTGGTAAAAAATGCAATGCGTTTGCTTCCTCGCCAAAGTGTGGTAAAAGAATACCAAAAATTACCTGACCATTATGCAAAATACTTTTTTAAAGACCTCAAAGATGACGAAAAAATCCCTGAACACCTTGTAATTTATAACAAAGTGGGTATGGCTTTTGGCTTTTTGGTGGAAAATGCTTATATGATAAATGAAAAAACAAAAGAAGAATGTATGTTGTCAGTTTGTATGTATGTCAATGAAAATGAAATACTCAATGATGACAAGTACGAATATGATTCGCTTGGTTTTCCTTTGTTGGTGTATTTGAGGAAAGCGTTTTTGGAATGGTAAATGGTAAATGATGAATGAAACAGCCAACTGCATTTTGTCATTGTGTAGCAATTTGGCTATTATCTTCTTTAAACTTTTTGAAACTTATCTTTAAACTTTTGAATTTGGCTGTTTCATTTATAATTTATAATTTATTTCATTTTCCTCACAAATTTATTAAGCATAGGCTTAAATTCCCCAACCTCTTCGCTCAAAGTATAATAAGCACTTCCATCAGTTGCCCACGTCATAGCTTCGCCTTGTGGCTCATAGATATAAGGCATACGTGTAGGAGCTTTATTAAAGGCATTTGCAAGGGGTTGATTAGGATTTCTTTCCCAATAATAAATATTTGCGTAATTTTTTACGACAATGCTTTTTCCATCAAGGGTAATATCACCAGCAACAGCAAGTGTAAAAGGTAATGTAGCTATTTTTTGGGCAATATTTTTCTTAGAAGTGCTTTGTGGATAAGCTAATTTATACACACCTACATTTTTTTCCCTTTTACTAACAATATAAATGTCTTTGGTTAGGTGGTCAAAGAGCAAGGTTTCAGCATCACGTTTGCCATCTTCATACGTAAATTCAATGGTTTGGTAGGATTTTATGGCATTTTCTTGGTCTTTTTTGCTGTATTTTGTAGGTTCAGGAATGGCATATATTTTACAAGATTCATATTGGGCTTTGTTGTCGCCCATATCTGCCAAAAAAATATAATTTTCATTATTTTCACCCCATTTTCCAGCAGTAACATCTTCTATGTCCCTTGCTATTACTTTTGGGAGGTGATATTGTGCCATAAATTTTCCTTTTTCATTGATAAGAAAAAATCTTGCACTATCTCCACTGTCATTGTGTGTCCAAAAACAGTTTTTGAAGGTTCTACTTGCCACCAGACCAGACGCTTCATCAATGCGTCCATCATCAATTACATAACTTGGAAAATCAAATTGTGTGGAATCCATTTTGACATTGTGGTCTAAATATTGGTCATACAATTTTATCTTTTGATTGTTAAATGGGAGTTGTGCTAAAAGTTTAATACAAAAAAAAATATTAAAACTTAGAGATAATACGAAACAAGAAATAAAAAGATTTTTTTTTGTATACATTTTAGGGAATAATTTTTTTGGAAAAAAGTATGAGAAAAAAAATGAAAAATTTTTTCCAAAATTAGAAATATTTAGACCTATTTGCAAACTAATATCAAAAGTTAAGATTTTATTTGTATAATTTTACTTTGTATCATTAAAGGTAAATATTGTATTGTGGTTGTTTTTTGTATTTTGTACTTACACCTGATACCTTACTACTTACACCTTAGTATAAAAAAAACCATTTATAAACACGTTTAAACGCTCATTTTAAAAAAATTTTATGCGTATATTATTAGCAGAAGACGACCAAAATTTAGGTTATTTGCTTTCTGAGTACCTCACAATGGAAGGTTTTAGGGTTACACTTTGCAGAGATGGCGAAGAAGCATTTTCTATTTTCAAACATCATACTTTTGATATGTGTGTTTTTGATGTGATGATGCCAAAAAAAGATGGTTTTTCGCTTGCCAAAGACATTAGAGGCATCAACACAAATATTCCAATCCTTTTTCTTACTGCTAAAGCTATGAAAGAGGACAAAATTGAAGGTTTTGAGCTTGGAGGTGATGATTATATGACAAAGCCTTTTGATGAAGAAGAACTTGTTTTGCGTATAAAAGCCATTTTGAAGCGTACAAAAAGTGCCTTAATTCCACAACTTCCTAATTTGGTGCAAGTAGGTGAATATACTTTTGATACCGAAAAACAAGAGCTTATTCACAATGAACAAGTGCAACGCATTACACACCGAGAAAGCGAAATTTTGAAAATGCTTATTGCACGCAAGGACAATGTACTTAGGCGTGAAGATGCTTTAGTGGCTATTTGGGGAGCAAATGATTATTTTCACGGAAGAAGTTTTGACGTTTTTATTACCAAATTACGCAAATATTTTCAAAATGATAAAAATATTCGCATTGAAAATATCCATAGTGTAGGTTTTATGCTGACGGATAAGCCATAACATTTTTCAAAAAAATGGTCTGCACCGTAGTTTACGAAGGTCTGACCATTTTTTTGAAAAATTACTACAATTATTTTGTGTTTTTAGGAATGTATTAAAAATAAAATGAATACTTTTAAAAATAGGCATTTATGCCTGTGAAACATCAAACAAACATATCCATATTGGGATTTACACATTCCTTACACCTTTTTCCTGATTCCTGATACCTTTTTTACTTCCCTCCAAATATAATTTCTCTTAAATGCGGATTTTTCTTATTATTTCGCCAAATGTACCCATCTATGATATAATGTGCGACTTGTGGCATTGCTAACAAACCAAAACACATAGCTTTGATGTATGAATTTTGGATAAGTTCGGAAGGATATATCAAAAAATAACTAAAAAATTCGGTTTTTTGGCGATTTATCCACCAATCCCAACAATATTCTTCTAAAAAACCTAATAATAATACAAAAATTAGCATTAAAATCAAATTTTTCATACTAATAAATGCTGATTTCACTCCCTCTTTGAACTTGCTCCCCCTTTGGGGGCTGGGGGGCTTGGCTGGGGGGCTATTGTATTTCTTTTTTTCTACATAAAAAAACAACAAAATCATATAAGGCAATCCGTGTGCAATGACATTGGTAAGCGTAAAAGTAATGTCAGCATTAAAATAAACAATGCCCAAAAACCAATTTATTGCAGTGGTCATTACCCAAAATATTTTTCCAAGAGCTATTTTTTGATTTTTTTGAAAATTTTTTGAGAATAATTCATTGTATAACCAATATAAAATGATAATCCAATATAAAATATGGAAATAAATCCAATAATTATTTAGAAATGAAGTATAAAATTTGGTATAACCCAAAAAATGCCAAAAATCTCCCATATAAAACCATTGAAATTCCCTTTTTTCTGCCAAATGCCAAAAAAATACAGGATACAACATTGAAAAATATAAGATATTTTTGTCAGAAAACCATTTTATTTGTTTTTCATTTTTTTTAATAAATTCCCCATTTTTTATTTGATAAAGCACCAAAAATCCATATTGTTGTTTGATAAAATGATGTAACGCCAAATAAGCCATTACTCGCCAAAACCACAACACAGAAAAAAAAGCTATCACACTCAAACCCAAAAACACCAAAATAGGCGTAATAACCAGCATTTTTTTGTGATTTTTAAATTCTTCTTTGTCCAAATAAGTCCTAAAAATCGTACTCCACACGTGGCTCACATCTATACACATCACCACCAAAACCCACACCCAAAGTGGCGTAGTTTGGTCTAAAACGCTTTTTGGCAACAAAAAACACACTATCCACGACAACCACACAGGCAAAAAAAGCCCAAATAAATCTATTTTTTGAGAGAAAAGCCACATTTTTTTTTAATGGTAAATGTTAAATGGTAAATGGTGAATGAAACAGCCTTTTTTAATGATGAATTATAAATGATGAATTATGAATGGAACAACCTTTTTTAATGGTGAATGTTAAACAGTAAATGGTGAATGAAACAGTCTTTTTTAATGGTGAATATTAAATGGTAAATACCAATGCTAAAATAGTTTATATTATCCTTTCTTTGAGGCGTTGGGTATAAAACCCAACGTTACTGATTTTTAACGATAAAATATCAATAAAATAGGGTTTTATACCCTATTTTTATAATATAAACTAAATTAGTGTGGTTACTTAAATGTTAAATAATAAATGAATGGAACAGCCAAAATACATTTTTTAATTCCTAATTATTTCTTATTTTTGTATAAAAAACGCAATGAAAATCTAATATTCTTTCCTTTTATTTTTATGAAAATCAAATCAGCAATTCTTATCAGTATACTTATTGCAGTGCTTGGAAGCGTGATTTATATAGGTTACAAACTTTCCAAACAAAAACCCAACAATGTGCCAACTAATAACGAAGTGGTATTAAAAAATGTAATTTTAGAAAAAAATGAAGACACTACCAAAGTTACAGAAAAAATTTTACAAGGTATTTTGTACAGCAGTCCTATCAAAATTCGTCATTTTGATAATTTTTTGTTAGAAATTTATCCAAAAACTCACGAAAAACCACAAGAACGTTCTATCAATAAAAATGAAACCGAAGAAATGGAGCAAACAGAAGATTATGATGAACCAAAATCTAATGAAAGAATGGACAAAAAAGTATATACTGCAAGCAGTTATGCAGGAAAATATTATTTTAATCTGATGTTTATGGATAAAGATTATCAAAATAATTCACTTCTTTTGGATAAAAAAGCACTTATTTTGGATTATAAAAGCCCTGCGAGTTGGTTTGATGATATGCAAATGCCTGACAGCACCAACCTTGAACAATTTGCAAAATACAAGGCTATGCAAAAGAAAATACAAGAATTGCCTTTTTTTGTGTATCGTATCGTAACGGAAGATAGCAATAATGACGGAAAACTCAGCATAAAAGATTATTCAGATTATTATATTTCTGATGTCGTAGGCAAAAATCTCAAACAAATTACCAAAAATATCAATGTCATAAGTTTTGAATTTTTGGAAGAAAAACGTGCTTTGCTTTTTATTTATACTGACCGCACTAAAAACAAACAAAAATCAAAACAAAAAAGATTTGCCTTGTATTCTTTTGACAAAAATACTTTTTCACCACTTTCTGACCTTCACGAAGGTATCAAAGATGCAGAGAAAATTATGAATAAATGATGAATTATAAATTATGAATTATGAATGAAAAAATCCAAATAATATTTTTATGAAAAATATTATTTGGATTTTTTTTTGTAAAAACAAATGTCTAAAATGTATTTGAATTTGGCTGTTTCATTTAACATTCACCATTTAACATTCACCATTGAATTTGGCTGTTTCATTTAACATTTACCATTCAACATTCATTATTATTTTTTCACTTCTTTTTTGATTTCAGTTTTTACAGGTGCTTTTTCCAATTCACTCTCTACTACACTATGAGCAGGTTTTTGTGAAATATAAGGAGCAATTACCAATGCAACAATGGACATCAATTTAATCAAAATATTCATTGAAGGGCCTGAAGTATCTTTGAATGGGTCGCCAACTGTATCACCTGTTACAGATGCTTTGTGAG
>JAAFIN010000134.1 GCA_013297825.1 Cytophagales bacterium | reverse complement strand
AAACGCAAAGCAATCACTTCTTTTGTGCTATTTGGGCATATGTCAAGTTAGAAAAACTTAAATTTCAAACTAAATTAAATCATTTTCAAATAAAAGCCAAAATTTATTTCAAAGCACTTCAAGCAGCTTATGCTGAACTCACAAATATTAAAGCACAAACTGCGTAACATGAGTTACTGATTTTTTGGCAATAATCAGCAAATTGCATAGTTCTTGTAATTATTTCAAAAAAAAACGAATTAATTTTTATATTATCAATATCAAATACAGGAAAATCATTGGTAACAATAGCCATATCAATTTCTTGATTGGCAACGCTAAATGCACCATTTCGTGCATCAATTTTTGAAAATAAAAATTGCCCTTTTTTAACTAAAAATTGCCTTTTTGTCGCAATTAATGTACCTTTCACTTCATCACGTACTTTTGTACCTCCTCCATATAATTTTACAGTTACTCTTTTATATATTTTGTCATCCTGTATATCAATAACTGTTTTATTCCTTTTCAAAAAATCACTTATTTTAACAAGTTCATATTTTTTTAAATAATTATCATTTTTATTATTTAGATAAAGAACGCTCCAATTATATAATTCTTTGGAGAAAACTAATTTTAACCACTTCCAATTTATCGCCTCTCCGTTTGTGGCGGTGTCAGAAAGGCGTTCTAAAAATTTATGATTTCAGATTTTTTTACAAGATTTTTATCTTTGTCAAGCGTATAGATATAACGTATGCTTTTACCTTCCCAAAGTTTTTGGCTTTGTTGGTATATTTTAAATTCCTCTTTTATTTCCAAAAGGTCATTTTGTGATTTTTGTCCTATGCTGTTAATGCCTGCACTTGCTACTTGAATAATAGGAAATTGGTAAGAAAATTTATTTTTAACTTCTTGTTTTATTTCAGTTTGTATTTGGGTATCAATTTCTTTTAGTTTTTTAAGAAGTTCTTTTTTCTCATCTCCTTTGGTAATTTTTATTTCATCTTCTAACTTGTGATAATCTTTTTCATATTTGGTTTTAATTTCAAGAGTTACTTCTTGCGTAATTCTTTTGTATTCGTTTTCTTCTTCTTGTGTAAATTTTTTGAGAAAAACAAGACTTGACTTTACCATAGCACCAGCAGACATAAATACTTCTTGTGGCACAGACACAATAGCAATAATTTTTGCTTTACTTTCTATAAAATCTCTTATTTTTTGGAGATTTGCACCATTCAAAAAACCTTCAGGCAATACCACGCCCATACGCCCACCTTTACGCAGAAGATTAAGACAGCGTTCCATAAAAAGTACTTCTGTAAGTGCTGATTTTTCGCCTAATTCAAACATAGAAAGCAGATTTACGCTTGCTTTTTTGTTTGTGGTTTGTTTTTTTAAAAGCGTTTCATATTCTTTTACTTTGTTATTATATGCTGTGAGCCAATCATTACCATATTTTTTTGTATATTCTTCTTGTTGTTCTCCTAACAAATAAATATCATCATTTGATACAAGTAAATCTTTAGAAACAGAAGCCCCAAAAGGCGGATTGGTAATAATTACATCAAAACGATTTTCAAAAATACCATTTACATTTAATAAACCATCATTATGATGTACGCCACTGTGTCCATCACCTTGCATAATCATATTCATTTTGGCGGTGCGAGCAGAACGAGGCTCTGCATCAGTGCCAAAAATACATTTGTGAGAAAGACGATATAATCTACTTTCTTCTTTGTCATTTTCTCCTTTGCTACTATCCAATTCATTTTCTAATTCTTTAAAAATAGTGATGAGTTGTTGATTGATTTCTTTTTGTTTGTTTGGTGGTAATTTTTCAAAATTATCAGGGGCTAATTGTTTTCGGATTTGATTTTTTTCATTTCTAATTTGATTGACAATATTGTTTTTGATGGTTTCAAATGCTTTTATCAAAAAGCCACCTGAACCACAACAAGGGTCGCACACCAATTCACCTTCTTGAATATCCAATATATCCACCATAAATTCGACCAAAGTACGAGGCGTAAAAAATTGCCCCAAATCACCTCTAAAAGTTTTTCCTAAAAACTCTTCAAAAGCAACGCCTTTAATATCTTCGGAAATATCAGACAAATTATAATCCGATAATTTCCCAAGAATTTGCTTAAATGTAAGTTCCCTAACTCTTAGTGTGTCATCTTTTGTAAAAATTTTGTCGTCTTTGTGCAATTCTTTTATTTCCTCAAAAAGTTCTTTGTATGTTTTTCCCATTGCCTCAAACACTTCTGTTCGGAAATTATAGCCATTTCGTTTTTCTAATTTTATTTTGATAAATAATATTTTTGAAATTTCATCAAAAGCCATTTCAGGAGAAAGTTTATCATTATTTCTAATAATATCGTGGCAAGAAAAAAACAATCTTTTGAACTCATCTTTAGAAATGGATTTTTTATCTTTTTCCAACAAAGTACCTATTTCATCATCATTGTCCAATATTTCTGCTTTTGGCATAAATTCCAATTCTTGGATTTGCAATGGTGGTTTTATTTCTGAAAATTTAAAAACTCTAATTTCTGATTTTTTTTCAAATTCATTATAACTAACAAAAAATTTAACACCTGATAATAGGGCATAATTTTCCATTTCCAAATAATCATAATTTTTAATGTAGTTGTTGATATAACAACGTGCTATGATAATGGGTGTTTCTTTGGCTAATTTTGATTTTTCATTTTTCCAAATGAGAAGATATGAAATCCCTTTTTGTTCTAAACTTTCTTTTATATCTATTTGGTTAAGATTATAACCATATTCATTGACAAGATGACAAATAAAATTTTGTTTTGCAATTTCTTCAAGGGACACTAAAACATATTCATTTTTTAGAAAATCAAATATTTTATTTTTGTTATTGTTATATAATAAGGTAATTTGTGTTTGTTGCATAAGTATAATAAATGTTTTTGAACATCAAAAATAAACAAAAAATAAACAAAAACATAAATATTGTTTAATAAATTTTTACTTTTTAATACATTTTTTTAGTTTTAAAACAAAAAAATCCTTTTCCTCCAAAGAAGAAAAGGATTTTTTATTGTTGTGAAATGACAAATGGCTGTTTCATTCACCATGACAAATGGCTGTTTCATTCACCATTAAATCCCTACCACTGAAACAACGGATAACCACTCATCCATTCTGCAATTTCATTAGAAAGACTTTTTAAAATGGTTTCATTGTCGTGATGCATTAGGGCTTTATCCACATATTCCACCACACGAATCATATCATTTTCTTTCAAGCCTCTTGTAGTAATGGCAGAAGTTCCAAAACGCACTCCAGAGGTAACAAAAGGTGATTTATCATCAAAAGGAACTGCATTTTTATTGGCAGTAATATGAATTTTGTCAAGGGTTTCTTGTGCGAGTTTTCCTGTGAGGTTTTTGCTACGCAAATCAATCAACATTAGATGATTATCTGTTCCACCTGAAATAATTTTATAGCCTTTTTCCACCAAAGCATTTGCCATTACTTGTGCATTTTTTTGAACTTGTTTGATATACGTCAAATATCCATCAGAAAGTGCCTCACCGTAAGCAATCGCCTTTCCTGCAATAATATGCTCCAAAGGGCCTCCTTGCGTGCCAGGAAACACCGCACTATCCAATAATTCAGATACCATACGCAATTCACCTTTTGGATTTTTGATGCCAAAAGGATTTTCAAAATCATTGCGAAGCATTATCATACCACCACGAGGCCCTCTGAGGGTTTTGTGCGTAGTAGTCGTAATCACGTGGCAATGTGCAAGTGGGTCATTCAAAAGCCCCTTTGCAATAAGCCCTGATGGGTGCGAAATATCAGCCAGCAACAACGCCCCCACTTTGTCTGCAATATGACGCAAACGTGCATAATCCCAATCACGTGAATATGCAGACGCTCCACAAATCAATAATTTTGGACGAACTTCTAAGGCTTTTTGTTCTACTTTGTCCCAATCAATTAGCCCTGTTTCTGGCTCTACACCATAAAAATTAGGTTGGTACAATTTTCCTGAAAAATTCACAGGCGAACCGTGTGTAAGATGTCCTCCGTGAGCAAGGTCAAAACCTAATATTTTATCACCAGCTTTCAACAGGGCAAGCATTACCGCAGCGTTTGCTTGTGCTCCAGAGTGTGGTTGCACATTTGCCCAATCCGCTTTAAAAAGTGCTTTTGCTCTGTCTATGGCGATTTGTTCTATTTCATCAACAAATTCACAACCCCCATAATAACGTTTTTTAGGCAGTCCTTCTGCGTATTTGTTGGTTAATACAGAACCACAGGCTTCCATTACTTGTTCTGAAACAAAATTTTCAGAAGCAATAAGTTCAATGCCTTTTGTTTGGCGGTTTTTTTCTTGTTGAATAAGGTCAAAAACTTGTGTGTCTTTCATTTTTTTTTATAAATATGGTTTTTAAAACTTAAAATTATACTCAAAATTTATAGAAATCAAATTTTAATCAATAATTTTGTAAAAAATTGTATTAAAAATCAGTTTTAATCTGCTCAATTTGTGTTATCTGCGTGCTTAAATCATAAAATTGCATTTAAAAATCTGTTTTAATCCGCTCAATCTGTGTTATTTGCGTGCTTAAAAATTAATATTAAACGTATTAAATTTTGATTAAAAAACTATGAAAAACTTACACACTATTTTTATTTTCACTTTTGCACTTTTTTATAGTGCATTTATCCCAAATAACCTTTTGGCACAATACCAAAATGGATACATTATAGAAAAAGGTGGCGGAATAAAAAATGGTAAAATAGAACGTGTTTATCGCTTTTTTGAGGGTGGTTTTATACGTTTTAAGCCTGAAAAGGGCAAAAGAACAAAATTTCAACCTGAAAATATAGAAGGCTTTGCGGTGCAAGACACAACCTATATTTCACTTATAAATTTGAATTTTACGCCCCCAAATAGCAACCGAGAAATCCAACATGATTTTGCAAAAGTGCTTGTAGATGATGATTTGAGCCTTTATCAGTTTATTTATAAAAAAGAACAAGTTTGGGGGGCTACGCCAAAAGATTATAGACTTATTTTGAAAAAAAGTAATGAAAAAAAATTATATTGGCTTCAAGCAGATTTAAACCAAATGGAAATCCAATTAAAAGATTATTTTAAGGAATTTCCTGAATTACAAAACACATTATCTGCTAATGGAATTTCGCCCCAAAATCCACTTGGAAGCCTTATAAATTATGTAAGATTGTATAATAAATTATTAAAAGAAAAATGATTTTGAGGTTAAAAAAATGAAAATTACGCTTTCATCAAAAAATGTACCAATTATAAAATTATGTTTTTCTCAAAAAAAGTTTATACTTTCGTGCAATCAATAAATATTTTTATCTAAAATATGATTTTGAACATTAAAAAAATTAATATTTTTGAAAAAAATATATTTTCCCACCAAAATTCTTGAGCTTTGGAATCACGACAGAGAACTGCTACTACTTCCCCCTTGCCTATGTTTGATTTTTACTTGGCAATTATTGACAATATTGTTGGCACACAAAATTTCGCATTTCAAACCAAATTTAATAATTTGGTCTATGCTGATGCACAACTTTCTTCTGATGAAAAATTTTGCCTTTTGGGCGAAATGCAAAAACGTTGGCAAAAATACGCTTCAGCCATAGCACCACCTTCCAAAACCACAATACAAAAATCTTTGTTGTAGTTTTTTTAGACTAAAAACAAATAATATACTCCACAAAAAATTTTATGAAAATCCAAATTTTGTTTGAGATTTTCTTATGTAGGAGAATGGATAATGGTTTTTAGTTTTCTATAATTTTGGCTGAACTTATTTAATAAATACATCAAATAACGCTGTAAACATATTTAATATTCTTGCCAAATATAAATTTCCGCCAAAATCATAGAAGAACTTAATTCGTTCTCCTATAATTTTGGCGGAACTTATTTAATGCGCATATCAAATAACATTTTAATTTTTATTAAACACTAATTTCCCCTTTTAAATCACTATTTTCTGTTGTTCCACCTTATTTTTTATACCTGCTTGTTGCAATTTTTGAGATAATTTTTCCAAAGAAATATCACCAAAAAGCGTTTTAAGGTAAGGAAAAATATAAAAATCAAAAATATCATTTAATAGATATTCTTCCCAAAAATTGTCATTTTGAGCGGTTTGAACTATTTGAGCGGTTTGAGCATTTCGTATATTTTTTAATTCAAAATTTTCTAAAAAATCTTGAAAAAAATATGCACCCAAACAATATTCTGCACTTTTTTCTTTCAGAATAAACTGATTAAAAATTTCTGCAAATGTTTTTATTTTTTCATTTTGGATTTTTTCTAACTGTAAATCTAAGGTTAAAACCGCAAAATCATACAAAAAAGCCTTCTGAATATGGTTTTTGTCCCACGCAGAGGACGCACATAAGATATAAAAATTGGGTGGAATAACCATTTTTTCGCCTGTTGGCATCACAAAAAACTGTTCTTGGTTGTGATGATAACGTTTTTTTGCAGAAAAAGCCCAAAGAATATTTTGCCAAAAATCATATTTCAAAGCAAGTTCTACATTGTCCAACACCAAAATATAAGAAGGTATTTTTTTCTGGGTATCTTCTCTCCCATTATTTTCTTTTTTTTGTGAATGAAATGCCTCTAAAATTTTGTAATAATATTCGTGTTTATCATTTTTTTTCGTATTATTTTTTTCATTTTCTTTGATTGAAAAATTCTTATCATAAAAATACGAATAATATAATTCTTCCAAAACCTGCATTTCTACATAATGCACCATTCCTGTTGTGTGCGTATTTTGTGGGTGCAATTCATACAAAAGCTGGTCTTGTTCTATGCCCAAAAGACAGATTTTTTCGGTTTTTTGGTTATTATCAAGTGCCTTTTGGGTTGATTTTTTGGATTTACTCACCCTTTGGGGGCTGGGGGGCTTGGCTGTTGGACTTTTTAAAAAAATCTCCACCATTTCAGTATCTACACGCATATTTTTGCTCAAAAAATCTTGAAATTCTATCAAAAAATGCTGTTTTGTGGTAATTTTTTTAGGAGAAACAAATTCATTATAACTTTGATACGCATTTTGCAAAAGCGGTTTTAACGTTTTTTCCAAAAAAATATTTGGTAAATAATCAGGAGAATAGTTATAATAATGACTAAAAACTTCTATTTTTTGTAAATTTTTATAATATTGTATTTTATTTTTGAGTAAAGAAGTATCTATATTTTGAATTTCTGAAATCGTAAATTCCTCAGACAAAATCCACAAAGCATATTGCATCAAAAAATGGCTTTTTCCTGTGCCTTTTGCTCCATTTACCCATAATTGCGTAGGTGTCATCTCGCAAATACGCTGAAAAGTTGAGGTTTCTTGAGTAATTTCTTGGTTAAAATTATTGTCTTTTTTAAGATACGATAAAGGTGCTTCACCTACAATATTGTCGTTATTTGTCATTTTATAACTGATTTTACAAAATTAATTTAATGATATTTATTTTCTTTTTCCTGACTCCTGACTACTTTTTCCTGACACCTGATTCCTGACTACTTTTTCCTGACTTCTTAATCTAAATACAAATAAAATTCTTTGAGAAGTGTTTTAAAATCATTAGAATAAATATACGAATTTTCGTTATTTTGGGCATAAATACAAAAATTTTCTTTTATAATTTCACTTTCTTGTGTTTTTTGAAAAGAAAATCCACAAATTTCTCTAAAAATTTTATGTTGTATTTTTTGATGTTCATTTTGAAAAATTTTGATTTTTTTGTACAAAAAAAGATGATATTTTTCTGCAATTTTCTCAAACTTTTCCATTTCAAGAGGCGGAAAAATTACCCAAAACACGCCCATTTCTGACAAAAGCCTTACACTATGTAACGCCAAATCTTCCATATTAAGCGTGTCAGCGTGTTTTGCGTGTTTTTTTTGAATATTTTGGGTAGAAAAATGAGCTTCAAAAAATGGCGGATTGCTTATAATTAAATCATATTTTTGGGTATTATCATTTATATTTCCATTATTTTCAATCAAAAAATTTTGTAATTTTTCAAAAAAAACATTTATTTGAGCTTTAAAAACAGAATTTTCTACATTTTCTTTTGCTTGATTATACGCATTTTCATCTATATCAATGGCATCAATCGTGGCATTTTGCGTATTTCTTTGGCTACAAAATAACGACAAAATCCCTGTTCCTGTGCCAATATCAAGGATTTTTTTCGCATTTTCACAAGGAACACTTGCACCAAAAATGCAGGCTTCTGTACTCATTTTTAGCCCAACATTTTGCTGATAAATAATAAATTTTTTGAATTGAAAATAATGATTTTTCAAGGTTCAAAGTTTAAGGTTTAAGGTTCAAAGTTTAAGGTTCAAAAGTTCAAAGTTTAAGGTTTAAGGTTTAAGGTTTAAGGTTCAAAGTTTAAGGTTTAAAGTTTAAAGTTCAAAAGTTCAAAGTTTAAGGTTCAAAAGGTTAAATTTGTATTTAATCCTGTTAATCTTTAAATCCTAAAAATCCTGCTCTTATTTGGCTGTTTCATTTAACATTCACCATTTACCATTCACCATTAAAAATTATATTTTTATTCCCACCACAATAATATCATCAGTTTGTTTTTTGTCGCCCATCCAATCCACAAGTGTATCTTTAATAATTCTTTTTTGTTCTCGCATAGAAAGCGAACTTACTTCAAGCAACAATTTATAAAAATTACTTCTCCCAAACTTTGATTCTCTGGTTGCACCTTCTTTTTTGCCAAATTGGTCTTGATAACCGTCAGAAAATAAATAGAAAATATCGCCTTTTTGTAAGTCTATTGTGATGGTTTCGTATTTTTTATTAGGAATTTGATTTCCGCCAATAGGGTCTTTTGAGCCTTTAAATTCGGTCATTTCGCCATTTCTGATAAGCAAAATTGGATTTTTTGCACCACCTAAATCTGCTTTTTGGGTCATTGGATTAAACACAATCATTGCCATATCCATACCATCTTGATTTTGTCCTACATCATCTTGTTTCAAATAATTGCGAATACTTTTATCCAATTTGTGCATAATGCGGTCAGGCTTATCAATATGTTCTTCCAACACAATACTATTTAATAAATCATTACCAATTACTGTTACAAACGCACCAGGAACACCGTGTCCTGTGCAGTCCAACACCGCAATCACTTGTTTGATGTCTGTAAATCCTTTAAAAATAGAAGTTTTATTATTTGGGTCTTTGTCGTGAGGGTCTTTTAGGGCAAAAATAGGTTCAGGCACCGTTTCAGCAAACCAATAAAAATCACCTGAAACTATATCACGAGGCTCATACAAAAGGAAAAAATCATCAAATTGTTCTTCAATAAGTTTTTTATCGGGAAGAATTGCATTTTGAATTTTGCGTGCATAGCGAATACTCTCAGAGGTTTTGCCAAAAGCACGTTCTATTTCAGTGTTTTTATTTTCAATTTCTTGCACAAATTTCGCTTTTCCAAATGCAGAAACTGCGTGTTCTTTGAAATGCAACAAAGATTCTATGTCATTCAACGTGATTTTTTCTATTATTTTGACAGTATCTAACAACAAAATAGCTTCTATCTGCTCACGTATGTGAATATACATCACCAAAGATGTTTTGGGGAGATATTCAGGCGTGAGTGCGTGCAGGCTTTGGATATGATTGAGGTAAAAAAAATCTTCGGTAATATTTTCGCCCATTTGGCAATATTCAAAAATTTTATTTTCTAAAAAAATTGTTTCAGAAAATTTTTCTAACTCATAACCTTCTACACATTTTATTTCAAATTTTGAAACTAATTTAGAATTGGAAGAATTTTTTTCTGTAAAACGCATCAATAAAACCCCTTTTTGGGCTTGTGGGAATAAATGTAATGCTTGTTGTAATAGAATAGGCAAAATATCAGAAAGGCTAATTTCTCGGTTAATAATGCGTACTGTGCTTTCTATTACCTGCAATTCTTCTTTTTGGCGTTGAATTTCTTGGAATTGAAGCTGAATTTTTTGGGTATTTTCTAATACTTTTTCTTCTAATACTTTTTGACTTTGTTCCAACGCATAAACTCTCCAACGATACCCTACGACCAACAACGCAATAAGTATCAATGCTAAAAATCCCCAAAAAATGTAGGTTTGGTAAAAATAAGGTGCTAAATAAAAATGCAAAATTGTGCCTTCTTCGTTCCAAATACCGTCATTGTTACAAGCCTGAATTTTAAAATTATAATTGCCTGGTGGAAGATTGGTGTAAAAAATCTGTTCCCTTTTGCTAACTTCTGTCCAGCTTTCGCTGTATCTGTCGCCATCAAGTTTGTACCTAAATTTAACCCTGCTGGGTGCAAAAAAACTCAACGCTGTAAAATCAATTTCAAAACGTGTTTTTCCAGCTTTGATATAAAGGTCGTGTGAAAGGTCTTGTTCTTCGTTATCTACTAATACTTTTTTGATGCGAACAGATGGTTTTTTAGGGTTTAGATAAATTTGTTTAGGATTTATCATTGCAAGTCCTGAGGTAGTAGGAAACCATATTTTTCCGTTTCTATCAATAATCGCAGAGGGCTGTGTAGAACCTGCACAATCACTGCTTTTCATTCCGTCCTCCTCTTGGTAAAGCGTACCAGCTATTTTTTTGATTTTTCCTTCAATAAATTGCTCCAATGCCTTTTTTTCTAAGAAAAAAACACCTGCATTACAGCTAAACCACAATCTCCCCAACGCATCAGGCGTAATGCTATGCACTGCATCGTGAGGAAGTCCATCTTTTGCAAAAATATTGGTGATTTTTCCGTCTTTTATGTGGCTCAAACCGCCTTTTGTACCTGCCCAAATAGCACCTTTTTCATCTTCATAAAAAGAAAACACCAAATTATTTGCCAATCCTGCCTTTAAATCGTAGATTTTCACTTTGTTATCAGGCAAAAGGCAACTTATACCACCGCCATCTGTACCAATCCAAAGCCTTCCTAATTTATCTTCGTGTAATGTGGTGATGGAATTTTCAGAAAGCCCCTGTCTTGTGGTGTAATTGGTAAAAATTCCTTCATTAAAATAGCTTAATCCTGTACGTGTTCCTATGTAAAAACCGCCTTTTTTGCTACGTGTAAGTGACCTTGCCATATTTCCAGCAAGACCTTCCACATTGGTATAATGTTTTATGCTAATGTCCCTTAAATCCTTATCAAATTTGACCTGATTAAGCCCTCCGCCATACATTGCCACCCAAATATCGCCATTTTTATCTTCCATCAATGAGCGAACATAGTTCGTTGAAAGACCATTTGCTACGGTAATGTGCTTAAAAACACCGTTTTTGTAGCGTGTAATCCCTCCGCTTGTCGTCCCTGTCCATATTGCCCCATCACTTCCCTCCAAAACGCAGTTTGTTACATTGTCAGAAAGCCCTTCTGAAGTGCCAAAATTCGTAAATTTTCCATCTTTGAGCCTGTTCATTCCGCCCCTGTTAAGCCCAATCCATACACTTCCCTCGTGGTCTTCGTATATTTCGGTAATAGAATTAGCATTAAGCCCTGTGTTTTTGTCCAAAAACTCAAAATTTGGGATTGTTGTGGTATCTTTTAGGTTATGATTAGGGACAAAACGAGCAATTCCGCTACTTTGTGTGCCAATCCACACAGCCCCCTGTTTATCACAAAATACTTTTGTGATATTATCATCTCTTAGGCTGTCTTTTGTTTGGAAATACTTATATTTTTGGGTTTCTGGAGTCCATCTGATAAGCCCATTTTGAGAGCCAATCCAAAAATTCCCTTCCAAATCCTCTGCAATAGAGGTAATATTACGACTAAAAAGCAGGATTTTGTTACGACCATAATCTTCAAACTTGCCATTTTGATACACATTCAAGCCTCTTGCGGAGCCAATCCACACAGAACCGTCTTTTGCGGTATAAAGTGCAGTAATTTCTCGTGAAGCCAATCCGTCAGCAGTGGTATAATTCTTAATTTTTTCGCCTACTTTCCACCTACAAAGTCCATTTCTTGTACCAACCCACAAAAAACCCTCTTTATCCTCTGTTATTTTGGTGATTGTGTTAGAAGGAAGCCCATCATCAGTGGTATAAGTTTTAAATTTTCCATTTTCCAAACAGGTCAAACCGCCATTATTTGTTCCAAACCAAATTCTATTTTTTTTATCTTGGAAAATCTCCCAAATACCGCTAATACGCAATGCTGGGGTATTATGGGTGTTGTAAATGTCAAATTCAATGCCATCAAAACGAGCCAAACCTTCATAAGTTGCTATCCACAAATAGCCATCATTTGTTTGGCGAATAGCAAAAACACTATTTTGGGGAAGTCCTTTATCTTTTTGCCACGATTCGCAGATGTATTGCGTAAGTTTTTTGTTCAATGACAAAGGCAAATAACCTTTTGGTGAAGGAACTTGGGCAAAAATTGGGTTTAGATGTATAAAAAATAAAAAATAAAAAACGAAAACAAAACCTATATGATATTTTGAATAATTATATTTTTTTTCTTTTTTGGAAAAAATACTTTCAATAAATTTTTTAATTAAAATTTTGAACATAAAATTTTTAAATATAATAGGCTAATTTTTCTATATACTTTTTTTATATAATGCGACAAATATAAATATTAAAGCAAATTACAACAATTTTTTTTGAAAAAAGTAGTTTATTGGTGGATTTTTTAAGTATTTTTTGGTAGAAATAAAAACAACCCAAAAAAAGGCTTACTTTTGTATTTTTTTGTATCTTTGCAAAAGAATTTAAACAAGAAAGATATGCAATTTGCTGATATAAAAAATGACATTGCTTTTCGCAAAATATTTGGAAATGGTGCAAAAACCGAAATTTTGACTTCATTTTTAAACGCTGTTTTAAAATTAGAAGGCAAAAAAAAGATTGTTTCTATCATTATTTTAAATCCTTATCAAGTTCCAATCGTTTTAGGTGCAAAATCCACAATTTTAGATGTAAAAGCAAAAGATGGAAATAATAACGAATATATCGTTGAAATGCAATTAACAGATAAAATAGGTTTTGCTAAAAGAGTGGTTTATTATAGTGCAAAAAGTTATTCCGCACAATTGAGTGTAGGAGAAGATTTTTCTATTTTAAAACCAACAATTTTTATTGGTATTTTGAATTTTGAATTTTTAGAAACCCAAAATTACTTATCAAGGCACTTGATTTTAGATGCAGAAACTCACGAATATAAACTAAAAGATTTGGATTTTAATTTTATAGAATTACCCAAATTCAATAAAACAGAACAAGAACTTGATACTTTGATTGATAAATGGGTTTATTTTATTAAAAACGCAGAAAGTTTAACTGTTATTCCTGCCAATGCAAATGATATTGGTTTGAAATCCGCTTACATAGAAGCAGACAGGCATAACTGGACAAAAGCAGATTTGGAGGCTTACGATTATGCTCTTTTGCGTGAAATGGACGAAAAAACAGAAAAAATGTTCGCAGAACAAAAAGGAGAAATAAAAGCAAAAACTGAAATTGCTAAAAATTTTATTGTATTAGGTTTAGATAATGATACAATAGCAAAAGGAACAGGTTTAACCATTGAAGAAATAGAAAAATTACGTCAAGAAAAACAATAAAAAACAATAACAAAAGGCTGTTAAATTCTTAATTCTTAATTCCTAATTCTTAATTTAATGAATATTCGTGTAGGACAAGGCTATGACGTACATAGATTAGTAGAAAATCACCCTTTTTGGTTGGGAGGTATTGAAATACCGCATACCAAAGGAGC
>JAAFIN010000133.1 GCA_013297825.1 Cytophagales bacterium | reverse complement strand
GTTATATCATCAACATTAATTTTTTGGAAACCATTTATCCCAAAGATAATGAAGTTCAAATTATGGGCAAACGCCTTTCTTATACCGAAAAATACAGCGAGGAATTGTTAAAAAAATTGAATTTGATAGGTTAAATTTTAATGATAAATGTTAAATGAAAACAGCCAATAGCCCTTTTCATTGTGTAGCAATTTGACTATCTTTCCTGACTACTTTTTCCTGTCCCCTAATTCCTGACTCCTGATTACTTTTTCCTGACACCTAATTACTTTTCCCTGTCCCCTAATTCCTGACTCCTGATTACTTTTTCCTGTCCCCTAATTACTTTCCACGACAAAAAAACGTAATTCCACGACAAAAAACACCTAAGATATTCCACGACATTTTTTAATTTCAAACACAATGATTTTATACTTTTGTGCAGTGATTAACTTTACACACAAAAAACTATTAAATTTATTTTGATGTAATTTTAGGGCATAAGTATATTTATTCTTACATTTAACAATTATAAAATGCCCAAAAAAGCCCTTATTTTTAGTAAGGGCTTTTTTTATTTTTTTTCATAAAAAAATCCACGACATTTTTTAAGTATTTTACGACATATCAAATAGCAATCCACGACATTTTTAAAACTGGTGTATCTTCCAATGATAAATTTGTGTAAAAATTTAAGTCATTACTTAGTTTTCCACAAAAATTTTATATTTTATGAGAAAGACATTCCTATTTTTATATTTTTTAGCCTTTATTTTTTTACTAAAAACCTCTTATATCTACGCTCAGCCAGGCATTGCAGACAATTCCTTTGCAACAGGAACAGGATTTGATTCTTATATATTAGCAAGTGCCATACAATCTGATGGAAAAATACTTGCAGGTGGTGGATTTACCAATTATAATGGCACAAATATCAATCGCATTGTCCGTCTCAATACCAATGGAAGCATAGATGCCTCTTTTAATGTAGGCTCAGGATTTAATGGTGATGTATGGGCAATGGCTTTACAATCTGATGGAAAAATACTTGTAGGGGGGGGATTTACCAATTATAATGGCACAAGTGCTAATCGCTTAATTCGCCTCAATACCAATGGTAGCGTTGATAATACTTTTAATATGGGAACAGGTGTAAGTGCAGAAGTATATGCAATAAACATACAATCCACAGGAAAAATTATCATAGGTGGACGTTTTGCAGGTTATAATAATGTTACCCAAAGATGTATTGCAAGGCTAAATACTGATGGAACCTTAGATAATACATTTAATATAGGCTCAGGCTTGGGAAATACTGCTATAACAATTGCTATTCAAAATGATGACAAGATATTGGTAGGAGGTTTTCTTACTTCTTATAATGGAACATCAAGCAATAGAATAGTAAGAATAAATACAAATGGCACAATAGATAATACATTTAATACAGGTTCAGGATTTAATGACAATGTCTATAAAATCCAAATACAACCAGATGGAAAGATTTTAGTTGGTGGAGATTTTACGTCCTACAATTCCACAGGTTACAATTTCATAGTCCGCTTGAACACAAACGGAAGTGCTGATGCGACCTTTAATATTGGAACAGGCACAAATAATATAGTGCGTTCAGTGGCTATCCAAAGTGATGGCAGAATAGTTATTGGGGGTTGGTTTAGCAGTTATAATGGTACATTTAGTAACAATATTATACGCCTCAATAGCAATGGAAGTGCAGACCTCACTTTTAATGTAGGACAAGGTACAAGTGATACAGTTTGGTCAATTTCTTTACAAACTGATGGCAAAATAATAGTATTGGGTTATTATAGTGTTTTTAATGAAACTGTACGCAATTCTGTTGTTCGCCTTTATGGAAATTCTTTTGGTATCAATTTACAAAGTAATGCCATTACCATACCCAAAGGCGATTTTTCGCCTAATATGGCAGATAATACCGAGATTAGAACCGCAGTAAGTACGCCCATTACACGCACTTACACCATTCAAAACTTAGGTACAAATCCCCTTACTGTTAATTCTATTTCTAATAGCAATACCACAGATTTTGCGGTAGGAGGCATTACCTTGCCTACTACAATAGGCGTAGGAGGCAGTAGAACATTCACAATTACGATAAATACCATTGTTACACCAGGCGTAAAAAATACGACCATTACCATTAATAACAACGACCCAGACGCAAGTGCGTATGATTTTGGAATAGTAGGAAAAGTTATCCAAACCGCAGTTACACGTAATAATGCCCTCAGATTTGATGGGGTAGATGACAATGTAAGCCTTTCAGGACTAAATAATCCACTTCGTACCAATAATTTTACAATGGAAATGTGGATAAAGCCCACAGGAAGCATACAGGATTTTGACAGCCCTATGATGTTCCGAAATTCAGACAATTCAAGTGCTTGCGGTTTTACTATAATGAACAACAGAGAAGTAAGAGCAAATTGGGGTACAGTGGGTTATTGGTCAACTAATAGCAACCTTTTTGTTAATTTGAATGAATGGAATCATATTGCAATGGTTATTACATCTACTACCATAACACTTTATGTAAATGGTGTAGGCAGTCAAATTGCGAGTAACCAATTTGTCCAACAAGTTAATTTGGGAATTCACCCAAATAAAATTATTGGTAATGATGTTTGTTGTGGAAGTAGATTTTTTCAGGGAGAAATGGACGAAGTGCGTATTTGGAATATGGCACGTACCCAAACCCAAATTCGTGAAAATATGCACCTCACGCTTTCAGGCACAGAAAATAATTTAATTGCGTATTATCAATTTAATGAAAGTGCAGGAAATACAATTATAGATGCAGTAAATGGAAGTAATGGAACACTTAATAATGGCGTTGCTCGTGTTGCATCTTCGCTTTCGGTAGGTGGTGGCAGTAGCCAAACATTTACAATAGGAGCAATAGGCGGAATAACTACAGAAATTTCTTCAACCATTGTAAATGCAGAAATTGACTTTTCAAATGGGGGAATTGCCCCAAATGGTGAGGTGGTAGTTTTTCAAATAAATGCAGAAACACCATTTAATAATCTTTCAACTCCTACAACTTCTGCGTATTGGATTGTAAGAAATTTTGGAGCAAATCAAACCAATTTAGCAATCAATACAATTTCTTTTAAAATTCCAAGTTTTAACACGATAAACGCAACAGATGAAGCAAATCCAAATAACCTAAAACTCTACAAACGCAATGATAATTCAGGAGATATTACTTGGGGCGGTGCATTTGTTGCAAGTGCCAATACTGCCAGCAATACCACAAAATGGGTAAATTTTAGTGGAAGCGGATTTAATACTTTTAGTGAATTTATCATTACCACCACAGGAACAAGTCCGCTTACGATTTCCTCTTTGCCAAATGCTTTGAGGGGAAATATGCTAAATTTTAATAGTGCCTCCAATCAATACGTTTCTTTGCCAAATAATCCATTGGCAAATGCAAATGAAATGACCATAGAAACGTGGTTTTTTCCTACTTCTTACAATGCTTGGGCAAGAATCATAGATTTTGGAGATAGTGCAGGAGATAATATGTTTTTAGCACCTACAAGAAGCACAACGCTTGTTCCTCGTTTTGTTGTTAATATCAATAATTTAGGTGAAAGTGTATTAGAAGGCACTTCTCCGCTACCACTTAATACTTGGTCGCATATTGCGATTACGATTTCAGCAAAAACTGCTACAATGTATGTAAATGGCATACAAGTAAGCCAAAATACTACTTTTAACGTAAATACTCAAAATTTAGGGACAACCGCTAATAATTGGTTAGGGAGGTCGCAATACGCATCTGACCCTTTTCTTGGCGGAGTATTAGATGAAATGCGACTTTGGAATGTGGCACGCACCCAAAGACAAATTCGTGAAAATATGCACCTTACATTAGGCGGTAGAGAAAGCGGTTTAGTGGCTTATTATCAATTTAATGAAACTTCTGGAAATGTAATAGATGTTGTAAGAGGCAACAATGGCACACTTCAAAATGGCGTTTCTCGCAATGCCTCTACCCTTTCGGTAGGTGGTGGCAGAAGTGAAACATTTACCATAGGAGCGACAGGCGTAGCAGGTGCAGAAGCATCTTTATCAACTACAAACGTAGAAATTGACTTTACTACAGGTGGAACTGCTCCAAATGGCGAATTAGTGGTTTTTCAAATGCTTGCGGAAAGACCTTTTAATGCACTTCCACCTTCTACTTCTACAACTTCCAGTTATTGGATAATTCGTAATTTTGGGGCAAACCAAACAGGATTAGCATTAAATAGCATTTCTTTCAAAATTCCAAATAGCAATATCATAAGTGCCACAGACGAAGCAACACCTGCCAATCTCAAACTTTACAAACGCAATGACAATTCAGGAGATATTACGTGGGGTGGTTCGCCTATTGCGAGTGCAAATAGTGCCAATAATACCACAAAACGCATTACATTTATTGCAGGAGGATTTTCTTCTTTTAGCGAATTTGTGATAAGTTCTACTTTTTCAGCGTTGCCTGTTACACTTTTGGAGTTCAAAGGTAAAAGAGTTCAAGGTTCAAATGGAGAAATGAGCGAAGAAATAAAACTTGAATGGACAACCTTAACAGAACTTAATAATGCAGGTTTTGAGGTGCAAATTTCTGAAAATGGAAAAGATTTTGCAAGAATTGCTTTTGTAGATGGAAATACAAATCAATTAGAAATTACGAATTACGAATTGGGAATTGAACAGCCAAATAGTGCATATTTTAGATTAAAACAAGTAGATTTTAGTGGTAATTTTTCGTATTCCAACATTATTTTTATAAAAGGTTTTGATAAAAACGACATAAAAATCTATCCAAATCCTGCAAGTGATTTTTTCCAAATAAAAACTTCACTTCCTGATTTTACCTACAAAATCACAGACATACAAGGCAAATTATTTGACACAAAGCACATTTCACAAGATTTTACGAAAATAGACATTTCCAATTTTTCAAATGGTATTTATTTAATACAAATTTTGCAAAATGGAAAAAATCAAACGAAAAAAATGGTTATTCAAAAGTAAAAATATAGTTTGTACCAAAGGTATGACTATATTTTTAAAACAACATTTTTCTCATAAAATAAAATAAATAAAAAATCTAAAAAGTTCTTTCTTTTGGGAAGAACTTTTTTTTTATAAAAAAATCCACGACATTTTTTAAGCATTTTACGACATTTTTAACAGTAATCCACGACATTTCAAAAAAACCAATACAGAAAGAGCGTAATTTTAACATCAAAAGTAAAAAAACTTATCAAAATTTAGATTTTTTATATAAGATGAAAAAATATTTACTATTTCTTTTATGTTTGGTTTTTGGTGCAAAATTAAGCATAGCCCAAACCATTACAATTTCCACCGCAACCATTTCAGGACAATTCAGTAGCAATACAAATTCTTCTACCTCACGCACTTTTACAATGTCAGGTACAGGATTAACCGCTAATGTAAATCTTTCAATTTCTACCACAGATTGGGAAATTAGCACCAATAACACCAATTTTTTTCCAACACTTTCACTCACACAAAGCGGAGGAACACTCACAGGACAGCCTCTTACCATTTTTGTAAGGCTCAAATCAGGGCTGACAATGGGCATCAAAACTGCCACACTTACCGCAAGTAGCACAGGAGCAACCAACCAAATTATCGCCCTCACAGGCACAGCAGGGGCATTTGTAACCACTTGGATAACTACCACAAATAATGTTGTAATTCTTACAAATGGAACAGGCTATAATTACGATATTGTTTGGACAAATCTCTCAAATGCAGGCGTAGGAGATGGCACTATAACA
Source organism: Cytophagales bacterium (assembly GCA_013297825.1). Taxonomy (GTDB): domain Bacteria; phylum Bacteroidota; class Bacteroidia; order Cytophagales; family Microscillaceae; genus JAAFIN01. The sequence goes on along the minus strand of JAAFIN010000133.1, from coordinate 7,945 downwards.
GGACGAACAGGTGTTCATAACATTACAGGATTGACAAATGGTGATACGTATCAGGTAGCGATTGTGGGAGCATTTCCAACTTTGTTTATGAATGGTGTTGCTTCTGAAACTCCTAAAATACGAACAATTAGGCAATGGGGAAATATTACGTGGGGTTTTATGTTTGCGTCTTTTGCAGGTTGTTCAAATCTTACCTACCAAGCCACTGATAACCCAAATCTAAGCGGTGTTACAAATATGGCAGGTATGTTTTTTGGTTGTACCAATTTTAATGGAAATATCAGTAGTTGGGACGTAAGTAATGTTACCAATATGGCTTTTACGTTTGTAAGTTCTGGTTTTAACCAAAATATAGGGGCTTGGAATATTACCAACGTTACCAATATGACCAATATGTTTGGTAGTAGCAATATGAGCAGAGCAAATTATGATGCAACTTTGATAGGTTGGGCTTCCCAAAATGTGCAAAATAATGTGCCTTTGGGTGCATCAGGAAGGGAATATTGCAATGCCCAAAATGCGAGAAATAACACGCTTATTGCTTTGAAAAATTGGAATATTACAGGTGATACTTATAATTGCATAGCGTTTAATGTATCAGCCTTTGCCAATACAGGTTTTTATAATACCCCTACTACTACCTCTGCGGTGCGTACTTTTACTGTATCGGGTACTAATTTAATAAGCCCTATTGGTTTATCACTTTCTACCACAGATTGGTTATTAAGTTTAGATGGTATAAATTTTACGTCTAATCTTTTTTTATTTCCAACAAGTGGCACAGTTGCAACACAAACTGTTTATATTGTATTAAAATCAGGGCTAAGTCCAGGTGCAAAAAGTGCTAATCTTACCATAAATACATCAGGAGTTCCCAATCAAATTATCCCACTTAGAGGCATTACAGGAAATTTTATTACAAATTGGATAACTACCACAACCAACATTACCATTCCCACAACAAGCACAGGTTACAATTACAGCATTTGGTGGGTCAATCTTACCAATCCAGGCGTAAATGAAGGCTTCGCAACAGCACAAACAGGCAATTATACCCTCACGGGATTAAGCAATGGCGATACTTATCAAGTGGCAATTTTTGGGGCATTTCCACGATTTTTTATGAATAACAATGCAACAGAACGCTCTAAAATCCGCTCTATCGTACAATGGGGAAATAATAGTTGGGCTTCTATGAGTGCATCTTTTTGGGGCTGTAATAATCTAAATTATGACGCAACAGACAATCCAAATTTAGGCGGTGTTACAGATATGTCGCAGATGTTTGCAGATTGTTCGGTTTTCAATGGAAATGTTGGAAATTGGAATGTGGGCAATGTAAATAATATGACTGGATTATTTTCAGGTGCAAGTGTTTTTAATCAAAGTTTAAACGGTTGGAATACAAGCAATGTTACAAATATGACTTCAATGTTTGAAAACGCAAGTTTATTTAACCAAAGTTTAGCAAATTGGAATGTTACCAATGTTACCAATATGACAAATATGCTGAATAATTGCGGAATGAACAGAGAAAATTATGATGCAACTTTGATAGATTGGTCTTCCCAAAATGTGAAAAATAATGTGCCATTGGGAGCAACTAACAGATTATATTGTGTTTCTTTGAGCCAAAGATTTTTTACACTTATCAATGACAAAGGCTGGACAATCACAGGTGATAATTATTCTTGCAATGGTGTAGGACTTTCTACCACATTTTTAGGTGGATTTTATAACAATGGTAGCAATCCATCTGTTGCACGCACATTTACCATTTCAGGCATCAACATAACCGCAAATGTCAATCTTTCTATTTCCAATACAGAATGGGAAATAAGCACCGACAATATAAATTTCTTTCCTACCCTCACACTCACACGAAGCGGTAGTAATTTGGCAGGGCAACCTGTTACAATTTTTGTAAGATTAAAAGGAGGACTAAGTGAAGGCACAAAAACCGCTACCCTCACAGCAAGCACCGCAGGTTATCCCAATCAATTACTGACATTAAGAGGCACAGTAGGGGCATTTGTTACTACTTGGGTTACAAATACAGGCAATATATTCATTCCCACAGCATTCAGGGCGTACAATTATGATATTATTTGGACAAATCTTACCAATGCAGGCGTAGGTGATGGCTTTGCGACAGGACAAACAAGTTTTTATAATATCACAGGTTTGGCAAATGGCGATACATATCAAATTGCAATTTTTGGAATATTTCCGCACATACCTATCAGTGCAGGAAGTGAAAGGCTAAAAATTCGTTCTATTGCACAATGGGGGAATATTGCGTGGGGTTCTATGCAAAACGCTTTTCAGGCTTGCCAAAACCTTGTATATCAAGCAACTGATATACCCAACCTAAGCAATGTTACCAATATGGATTCTATGTTTGCTACCTGTAATCTTTTCAATGGTGATGTAAGCGGTTGGAATACAAGCAATGTTACAAGTATGCGTTTTGCGTTTTTTTTCGCATATAATTTTGACCAAAGTTTAGCAAATTGGAACGTGAGCAATGTAACAGATATGACAAGTATGCTTACTAATTGTGGAATGAATATTCCTAATTATGATGCAACTTTGATAGGCTGGGCTTCCCAAAATGTAAAAAATAATGTGCCTTTAGGTGCAGTAAATTTGCGATATTGTCAATCACAGCAGGCAAGGAATAATACATTGATTGCTCAAAAAAATTGGAATATTCAATCTGATATTTTTCAAAATGTTTGCCTTAGTGGTACAAGGGGAAATATGGTAAATTTCAATGGTGCATCAAACCAATATGTCACACTTGCTAATAATCCACTTAGCAATGCAACTGCTATGACCATAGAAACGTGGGTACGCCCTACTGCAAATAATACTTGGTGCAGAATATTGGATTTTGGAGATAGTGCAGGCGACAATATGGTGCTAATTGCTTCACAAAGTAATTCAGGAATTCCTATTTTTGCAATAAATGTCAATAATACAGGCTCAATTAACTTAAATGCACCTAATCCTATACCTCTGAATACTTGGACGCATATTGCGGTTACACTTTCAGGGACAACTGCTACGATGTATATCAATGGCATACAAGTTGCACAAAATACATCTTTTAATGCCAATCCTGCAAGTTTGGGGGCAACCGCTAATAATTGGTTTGGAAGGTCGCAATATACTTCTGATGCGTATTTTTCAGGAAATATGGAAGAAATGCGTTTGTGGAATGTGGCACGCACCCAAAAACAAATTCGTGAAAATATGCACCTTACATTAAGCGGTAGAGAAATTGGCTTAGTGGCTTATTATCAATTTAATGAACTTGCAGGCAATAATAATATTTTAGATGTGGTAAGAGGCAATAATGGCACACTTCAAAATGGCGTTTCTCGCAATACTTCTACCCTTTCGGTAGGTGGAGGAAGAAGCGAAACATTTGCAGTAGGAAATACAGGTCTTGGCAGTACAGAAATACCATTTAGCGCCACAAGCACAGAAATTAATTTTACAAATGGCGGAACTGCTCCAAATGGCGAATTAGTTGTTTTTCAAATAACCGCAGAAAGCCCTCACAACAACTTGCCTACCAATACCACATCTTGTTATTGGATTGTAAGAAATTTTGGGACAAATCAAACAGGACTTGCCATAGAAAATATTGCGTTTAGAATCCCAAACCATAATCTTATCAGCACCATAGATGAAGCCACACCTTCTAACCTCAAACTCTACAAACGCAATGACAATTCAGGAGATGCCACTTGGGGTAGTTCGCCTGTTGGAAATTGCATTTTAGCAAATAATACCACCAAAATTATCACTTTTAATGCAGGATTTACGTCTTTTAGTGAATTTATCATTTCTTCTGGGACAAGTCCATTGCCTATTACTTTATTAAGTTTTGAAGGAAAAAGACAAGACGAAAACAACGTTTTGTTAAATTGGAAAACCTTAACAGAACTTAATAATGCAGGTTTTGAGGTTCAAATTTCTGAAAATGGACAAGATTTTTCTAAAATTGCTTTTGTAGATGGGGCAGGAAATAGTAATTCAATTAGGAATTATGAATTAGGAATTAAGAATGACAAAGATGGTTATTATCGTTTGAAACAAATTGATTTTGACGGTAAATTTACTTACTCCAACATTATTTTTATAAAAGGTTTTGATAAAAACGACATAAAAATCTATCCAAATCCTGCAAGTGATTTTTTCCAAATAAAAACTTCACTTCCTGATTTTACCTACAAAATCACAGACATACAAGGCAAATTATTTGACACAAAGCACATTTCGCAAGATTTTGCAAAAATAGACATTTCTAATCTTTCAAATGGTATTTATTTAATACAAATTTTGCAAAATGGAAAAAATCAAACAAAGAAAATGGTTATTCAAAAGTAAAAATATATTATATATTTTGTAGCATACACTTTTAGTGTGTGTCTTTGTCAAAACCTCATTTAACTATGTTTTCACACACTAAAAGTGTGTGCTACATTATTCTTCCACAAAAATTGTCAGATAACCAAATAGGTTGTCTGACAATTTTTGTGGAGTTACAAACCTATAAGGCTTTAAAAACCTTATAGGTTTGATTATCAATATTCTATATTAAAAATAAAGGATAAATTTAACATATTCTACAAAAATTGTCAGAGAACTAAGATTTATTGCTCAAAGCGGATAGAATTTTGAATATAAATTGAAGTTATTAGTCAAAAAAAATGCTTTTGGCTGTTTTCATTCATAATTTATAATTTATCATTCATTCCATTCCTTCCGTACAATTTTTACAAATGTCTATTTCAGAGCGACCTTTTAACAAAGTTTTGCGGAAATTATTATATTTATCACTAAGCCACACATTTTCAAAGCCTTTTTCTGAAACATTGCCCAAACTATGTGAAGCATCTTTATCAAAACAACAAGGCACCACTTGACCGTCCCACGTAACTACCGCAGAACTCCACATTTTCCAACAATGATTCAAAAGTTGGTTTTTGATGGCAAAAGTTCCATCATTTTTTTGGCTATAACGTGAATATTTATCAATGGAAGGCATCAAATCAGAGCCATTTTCATAATCATAAATTTGTGCAGTTTTTAGTTGTAATTCATCTACACCCATTTTTTTTGCTAATTTTTTTATATCAGGGATTTGGTGTTCGTTGGGTTTTACGACCAAAAACTGAAATATCACGTGTGGCGTAGCAGATTTAAGTTCTTTTTTCCATTTTAATATATTTTCTGTACCAGCAAGCACTTTTTCCAATTTTCCGCCAATTCTATATTGCTCGTATGTGTCTTGTGTGGTGCCATCTATAGAAATAATAAGTTGTGATAAACCAGATTGAACGGTTTTTTTTGCTAAATCGTCGTGCAAAAAATGTGCATTGGTAGAGGTTGCAGTATATATTTTTTTTTCGCTTGCGTATTTTACCAAATCCAAAAATTTAGGATTTAAAAAAGGTTCTCCTTGAAAATAAAATGTAAGATATGTAAGCGTAGAAGCAAGCTCATCAATGGTATTTTTAAAAATATCTTCTGCTAACATTCCTGTTGGTCGTGTAAAACTTCTCAAACCACTTGGACATTCAGGACAACGCAAATTACAACTTGTGGTAGGTTCTATCGCAAGGCTAATAGGAAGCCCTTTTATAAGCGGAATACCTTTTTTTTTGGATTGGTGATAACTTTGCCAAATTTGATAAATATTATATAATTTTTTGGTTGTGATGACCCTGTTCCATTGTTGTAATTGTCGTAAGCTCGCTAAAAAATTCATTTTTTGGATTTTTTTTGGTTAAGAAATTTTTTTACAAAAATAAAGGAAATTTTCTAAATTTGTTCTTTTGAATTTTATTAGGTTTTTTTATTAAAAATAAATTTTATACCTAAAAAAAGGTCTATGGAAAACAAATAAAATAAATTCATCTTATAAAACCCTGAAAGGGTTTAACAATAGTAACCCCACGTGAAACGTGGGGAAGTAAAAGAGTAAGTTATTTAATTATCATTCCTATACCGTATTTTACAAAGTTCTAACGATATTTTTTTAATATTTCTGTAGTTTCCAGTAACATTATTCTTTTCAAATTTTACTTCTTTTAAACTACTTTCTTATAATAATTTTACTATTTTTGCACTTTATTTATAAATAGTCTAAATAAAATTAAGTTCAAAAGGTTCAAAATTTAAGGTTTAAAAAGTTTAAAAAATTAAAATGCGTTGTTCTCCATTTCTTGTGTTTTCATTATTATATTTATGGATTTTCTCCCCCTTTGGGGGCTGGGGGGCTTTCGCCCAAACTACTGGACAAATTACAGGAAAAATTCGCAACACAGACAACCAAGAAATTCCAAATGTTTTTGTATTTTTGATAAATACCCAAAACCAAAAATTTCAAACTTCTACCAATGCACAAGGCGAATATATTTTTAAAAATATTCCTTTTGGGCAATATTCGCTTACTGCGTTCATTGCAGAAAAACAAACTCACGAGCAAGATTTTTTATTAAATACCCAAGATATAAGGCTTGATGTAATAATTTTGCGTGATTTTGAAAATCAAATGGAAGGTATTGAAGTACAAGCCCAACGAGAAAAAACATTTGGTATTACACGCCTTAATGCAGTAGAAAATTTTGGGGTTTATGAAGCAAAAAAAAATGAAGTTATTGTACTTGATGACCTCAACGCAAATCTTAGCACCAACAATGCACGCCAAATTTATGCACGCATCACAGGATTAAATATTTGGGAAAGTGACCAAGCAGGCTTACAGCTTGGCATTGGAGGCAGAGGTTTAAGCCCTAATCGTACCGCAAATTTTAACACACGACAAAATGGTTATGACATTTCTGCTGATGCTTTGGGTTATCCAGAGGCATATTACACACCTCCAACCGAAGCGTTGGAACGCATAGAAATCATACGTGGAGCGTCTTCTTTGCAATATGGAACGCAATTTGGCGGAATGTTAAATTTTAGATTTAAAAAAGGGAATTTAGATAAAAAATGGGAAATTACCTCACGCCAATCTGTGGGAAGTTGGGGATTTTTGGGAAGTTTTAACAGTGTTGGGGGAAAAGTAGGAAAAGTAAATTATTACGCATATTACCAATACAGAAAAGGTGATGGTTATCGTCCTAATAGCAATTTTGATTATCACAATGGTTTTATTTCGGTAGATTACCAAATTACAAAAAAACTTTTGGTAAATTTTGAAATAACCAAAATGCAATACCTCACCAAACAAGCAGGCGGATTGACTGACCGTAATTTTCAAGAAAATCCGCTTTTGTCATTTCGCAATAGAAATTGGTTTAAAGCAGAATGGAATTTATTTGCTTTGAATTTTACGTATCAATTCAACGAAAATCTCCAACTTAACAGCAGAAATTTTGCACTTGTGGCTAATCGTGCATCTGTGGGTAATTTGGAACGCATAAATGTATCTGATTTTGGAGGAAATCGCACCTTAATTAGTGGAGATTTCCAAAATTTTGGGAATGAAACACGCCTTTTGTACAAATATAATTTTTCCCCAAACCAAAAAATCAAAAATACTTTGCTTACAGGAGTTCGCCTATATCAAGGCACAACCACCGCTTTACAAGGTGATGGCAGTGCAGGAGTTGATGCAAATTTTGGTTTTTTAAATCCTCAAAATGTAGAAAATTCAGATTATAAATTTCCTAACCAAAATTATGCTTTTTTTGTGGAAAATATTTTTAACATTTCCCCAAAAATAAGTATTACGCCTGGTTTTCGTTTTGAAAATATCCAAACTTACGCCAATGGTTATTATAAACAATACCTTAGAGATGGTGCTGGAAATGTGATAGAAGAAAATAAATTTTTTGAAAATAAAGCAAGAACACGAAATTTTATATTGTTAGGTTTGGGTTTTTCGTATAAACACAATAACAAGACAGAATTTTAT
>JAAFIN010000136.1 GCA_013297825.1 Cytophagales bacterium | reverse complement strand
TTTTACAGCTTCAGCACGTTCTTGTGAAAGTTTTATATTTTTTTCAGGCGTACCTTGTGCATCAGTGTGTCCTTCTAAGTCCAAATTATCAGTTGGGTGAAATTTCATTACTTCTGCCACAAGGTCAAGCATACCATGTGAAGTTTCTTCAATAATAGATGTTCCTGTGCGGAAATGGACATATTTTGCATTTTCCAAGATATCAAGTTCTATTTTTGTAGCAACATTTACAGGTTTTTCAACAGGTTTTGGGCAACCTTTGTCTTCTTTTAATCCAGGTTGGTCAGGGCATTGGTCTTCACTGTCAATTACAGTATCACCATCTTTGTCAGGGCAACCTTTTGTTGCAATAGTTCCTGCTTCAGTAGGACAAGCATCATCTTTATCAGCAATGCCATCACTGTCAGTATCAGGGCAACCCATTAGTTTTTTATCACCTTTGTCATTGATGCACGCATCTATGCTATCAGGCACACCATCACCGTCTGTGTCAGGGCAACCTGAAAATTCTTTAAGACCAGCCACATCAGGGCAGTTATCATATTGGTCAAGAATTCCATCACCGTCTTTATCAACTTCAGGAGTAATTGGTTTTGCACGATTAAGTTTTAATGCTGCGGTAAGTTCAAATACACCAGCCCTTTGTACATTGCTAATGTCTTTTGAAGTAGGAATATCATAACTTAATACCAAAAGATAATTTGGTTGATTAAGTTCCAAAGCGATTACGCCAGATTTGTTGGTATCATACCAAGCACCAAGTCCCAAACTTCCTTCACGTATTACACGTGTGTCAGGAGTGCCTAAAAAATGGTATCTAAACCAAGAACCTGCATTTATTTGGCTATTATTACCAGAATTAAGGTAACGCAAGTTAGGCATCATTGAAAATCTTTCTGTTTGGATAATACGATAACCAGCAGTTGCTTGCAACGCAGCAGGAAGTTTTGCACCTGTTGCATTAAGAATATCTACACTTGGTTGGTTAAAATTCAAATAAGAAACACCCAAGAATGCTTTTTCACGTTTTTTTTCATCTTGCAAACTCCAATTCAACCCACCGCCTACTGTAAAAAAGTTTTTGCCATCACCACTAAAATTTTCACCATTTCCAAGATTTGGATTTAATAAAACACCATCATATTGTGAAGATGTACTTTGCCCTGTAAAGTCAAATCTGCGTTGGAAATATCCACCTTGCAAACCTGCACTTAGTACGCCCCATTTTTCACCCAAATAAAAATTATAAGCAAAAGCAAGCATTGCACCATTGGTACGCAAAAAACCTGCTGCATTATCACTCATAATTGAAGCACCTATAGCTCCCCATCTTTTTCCTGTTTTTTTGGAGGTAAAAGGCGTAGAAAAAGAGAACATTGGGGTATCAAATGTTTCACCTGAAACAACCTGCTTTCTACGATAATTAAACGTAAATTGCATATCATTCATACTACCAATCATAGCAGGATTGGTCATGTGAGGCGTATATTGAAATTGCGAGAAAACAGGCAAACTAACCAAATCTTGGGCTTTTGCGTTAAATTGAGAAAGCCAAAAACTTATGATGATTCCTGCTACAACACGTAAATTTGTTTTCATATTTTAATGTTTATTTTAAAAAACACTTAAAAATAAATGCTTTTTTTGAGAAAGCATTTATTTTTAAAATATTTTTTAAAAAAATTCTAATTTTTTTTATGTGAAATGATTTTAAGATGATAGTAACGCCATAAAAATCCTCCCAATATGGAAGGATTTTTTTAATGACAATATCCCCTTTGGGGTTTAATTAGCGTATCAAACGAATGATACCACTATTACGCTCGCCAATTTTAATATCACGCCCATCATTGTAGTTGCCTTCAAAATACCACATATAAGCACCTGCTGGCAAATCAACACCATCTTTTTTACCATTCCAACCTGTGGCAGTAAGTTCAGTCAAATCATTTGTTTCATAAACAAGTACATTGTTTCTGTCAAATATTTTCAAACTTGCATTTCTAACATTGCCTCTACCACCCAACAAATTGAACTTATCATTCACACCATCACCATTAGGCGTAAACATAGAAGGAAGTACAACTTTATCACCTTGTATATCCAAACGCATATTGTATGCTTTTGCACTAAAACCACGTCCATCATATACTTGGAAACTGAATTCACCGTGTTTGTCTTCTACTACATTGGTAGCTGGTGCCCAAGTAATATTTGGAATATCTGCAACTTTGATGCGTTGGTTATTGGTAAGTGCAGCATTATTCAAAGTCAAACGAGAAGCACGTGGGTCAAGAGAAATAATTTTAATTTCTCTGAATTTACCACTAAAATCATCAGTGTCAATATCAATAAATCTAAAATCAGATTCTTTGAATTTGTAAGGTGTATTGACAGTAGTTACCACAACTCTATCATCAGAAGAAGGTAAATTGTTAATTCCTACAATTGTTTGAACACCGCCAGCAGTCAAAGAAGCAACGCCTACTTTTGTTCCTGTGGATAATACAATATCTTCATCAAGAGGTTTTTTGATAAATATTGTGCGTCCTGTTGTAGCCATTAGACTAATATCTGCTGAAACAATAAAGTATCCTTTTTGTCCTTTTAATATTTTTTGGTTAAAACAAGAGAATATAAGTTTTCCACTAGAAGCTACTGCATCAACTTGTTTTAGAAGAATATCACCTGCATTCAAAGTAGTATCAGTTGAATACCAAAGTTTGAAAGGTTTTGCATTTATATCTGCTAATGTGTAAGTGCCATCAGTTACTGCCACAAAGTCAGAGAAAATAACATCAACGCTTGGGTCAGCAGTAAGTTCTATTTTGTAAATAGGATGTTGGAATGTACCTTTTTCCACTAATCTATCAGGAATAACAGCATTTGCGAATGTTCCTTGTGTTACTATAGGTGTAGGAGCAGTTCCATCTACTCTAATATTATCCAAACACGCACCGCCTACTCTAAAAGTGAGGTCATTGTATTGGAACATCAATATTACAGAAGGTTTGTTATTATAAACAGCAGGCAAATTTACTGTTCTTGTTACCCATTGTGGCGTACCTTCTTCTGTGATATTAGTAATTACACTAAATGTAGTTCCGTTATCCACACTACCCAAAAGCTGGAATGTACCACCATTTGTGAGCAATGTTACACGGTCAAAGAATGCATCAAATTTAATGGTTAAATTGGTATAACCAGAAAAATTAAATGTGGGTAAAAGAATTTGGTCATCACTACCATCACGTCCATTGTTAAAAGTAGCATTACCATTATTGCGGTCATCATCAGTAGAGATAAATCTTGCCCCATTATTTGCTACACTAAACACACCACCATTAAATCCTGGACTAAAACTTGATGTGTTAGCAGGAAATTCTTCAGTAGCAACAGGTGTAACATTATCATTGATGCGTGTTACCAACCAACCTGGTGACTGCAATGCAGCAGTTGCAGCAACAGCAGTTTTTTTAACCCAACCTGCAGGAATTTGTCCATAAGGCACAGTTTCAAAATTTTCTGTATAAGGCAATGTAATTGCATTTCCACTCAAAGAAGGTACCACGATGGTTTCACTTCTTAAATCATTATTTGCAAAACCATCATTCAAAAGATTGGTTGTAGCAGTTGCATTGATAGTTGTAGGATTGCTAAGGGCAAGTAAATCAACAGAAGTATTAAACACAAAATTTGCTGTACCAAATGGAGCAATAGTTCCTGTAAATAATTCAGTTACAGCACTTCCACCATTTAAAGTATAAGTTACAGGAAAATTAGTAATATCTTGATAACCAAAATTTGTTACTTCAACCTGCACATTTGCAAAGCGTGGTGAGCAACGATTTAATCCTATTTTGGTAATACCTGCATCTTGTGCAAATACAGGCACAATTCTAATATTGTCAATACCCAAACCAAAACCTGCAGTTCCGTCAGAAGTAGCCCTAAAACGAATTACAGTAGTTGCATTTACTGTTTGTGTCATATTTACGGTATATTCTCTCCAAACAGGTGCATTTGTAGTTGTATTATAAATTGCATTTGCAGTTGCTGCGGTTGTTTTGCCTACTGTAATAAGTGGATTAGCAAAATCAAATGTTACACCACCATCAGTTGAAAGTAATACATCTAATTTATCTGTACCTGTATTATTAGCATATAGGAATGTAAGTTTATTGACAGGCGAAAGGCTCATATCTACATATAAATCCAAATCACCTGACTGTCCTGCTGGTACTTGGCGTGTGTTGAATGTAGCAGCACCTGTACCGCCACGTTGTGGGTCTGGGTTTGGATTATTGCCCACTGTATTAGCCCAACCTGCTGACGTAAATTCGTTGGTTCTTCTCCAAGAGCGAACACCTGTTTCAGGTGTATTTTTCCAATATACATCTACACCGTTGCCTTTTGGTACGTCTTTGGTTGCACAAGTATTTACCCAACCAGCCTCAAAATCTTCCACAAATGGGAGTGCTGCATATACAGGTTTATTGATTTGTACTTTTAAATTAGAGGAAATTGCACTTTGACCAGAAATAGGGCAAAATAATGTGCGTCTGTAGAATGTAGTAGCAGTTTGTCCAACAACAGGATAGTTTGAACTTGTTGCACCTGTGCCTGTTGCATTTACCCAAGTGATGCCATCAACAGATTGTTGCCATTGATACACAAAACCAGAAAAAGATTGGTCAGAGCTATTTAAAACAGACAATACCGCATTTAATGGTGCGCAACCTGCTGAAACTGTAGCAGTTGTATTACCTCCTATTGCTGCGGTTACCATATTTTCACATGGAAGCAATGGATTAACCACTACATTATCAATAGCCAAACCTGTCCAACCAAAATCTGCATAACCTTCAAATCTTAATACACAATTTGTAGCATTCAAACCATTAGGCAATATAAAAGAAACCCTTTTCCAAGTAGGAAGTTGTCCAGGCGTTCCACCTGCTGCACTTACACCTGTATATCCTTGTGATGTCCAAGATGGATAAGAAGATGCGGTTGTTTCAGGTGCTAATACAGGATTACCACTGCCCACACCGCCCGCAGGCAAGTTTGCACCTGGATTTAACCAATATCCCAATGGAACTGGTGCTGTAGTTCCAAGTGTGTCTATCAAAAAGAATGTTGAACCTCCATCAGTGGAAAGTCTCAAACGCAATCCATCAACACCATGATTATTTACGAAATCAAATGTAACCTTGTGTGTGGTTGATGTACTGAGGTCTAAAAGCAAATCAAGACTTGCTGTAGTTGTATTTGTTCCCCAAGCACTGTTAAAGGCAGCTATACCAGTACCACCATTTATAGGGTCAGGCGTAGGAATTCCCATTGTAAATGTCCAACCTGATACCCAATAAGCAGGATTTGCTTGTTGTGGTCTTCTCCAAGATGTTTGAACTGAGCCAAAGGTTTGCTTCCAATAATAATTATTAGAAGCATGTGGAGGAACATCTAATGTATTACAGCTATTTATCCAATTACTTTCAAAATTTTCCGTAAAGTTTGTGGTTGTGGTTACAGGAAAATAACTGAATGTAAATGGAAGTGCATTAGTAAATTGAATAGGTGTACTAGATGCAACTGCTCCACCATTAGGACAAGTGATTTTTCTGCGATAGAAATTATTAATAATGGGGGCACCTGTGCTGAGTGTTGAATTAGTTTGTCCTGTTATTGGTGTAAAGTTGGCAGGAACGTTTGTAGCAGATGTTTCCCATTGGAAAGTATAACCTGATGCAAGAAGTGGCGCACCAGTTACTGAAAATATAACAGGAGAACTGCATATACTACCTGAAAAAGCTGTTGTGCCTGCTGGTGGTGCACCTGCACAAGGAGATTGTTGGGACCTATTGATGTTGTACCATTAGATGTGAGTGTTCCAGGTGCTATGGTTACGTTGGTTTGTGCCAACAATTTAGTATTTGCTATGCCCAATAGCACCAACAAACACATAAAATATTGCACAAATTTGTAATGTTTTTTCATATTATTGATATAATTGTGTATGTTTTTAGTTTTTTTCTGAGAAAAGCATTGGATATTGATTTTTTAGTTTTTCTTCTTCTTGTTTTACAAGATTTTGTTTTTCAACATTGGAAGAAAATCTTTTTTTATTGAGGTCGTTTGATATTTCTGTACGTTTTTTTTCGTATTCAGCACGCATAATTGCGATTTTTGCCTCATTGCCTTTTAGTTCTTCTTTAGAAAGCATTTTTTTGTTTTCTAATTGTTTTCTTTCTGCGATTTCAGCAGTTGGTGCGATTTGAGGAGCTTGTGCATTGATGATATCAGCTTGTTTTTTAGCAAGTAGTTTTTGGTATTCTTCATCCATTATTTTTGCTACTTCTTGCTGATTTTTGCCTCTTGCAAGTGCATCTTTTTTGATGGCACTTAGTTCTTCACGGGTTACAAGTTCATCTTGTGTTTTGTAAGTGATGGTTTTCTCTGCTTGTACTGCTTTTTTTTGGGCAGATACTGCACCTACACAAGCACAAAGGAGAAAAGCGCTTAGAAAGATTTTTTTCATAAAATTTATAAAAAAGGGTTTTAATTTTGAAGCCCCCTAACCCCCAAAGGGGGAATATTAATTATTTGGGGAAATTTAGAGGGATTATAAAATACTTATTTCTTTTAGATATTAAAAAATTATATTTGGTAATTCTGGTTTTGGCAATTATTTTATATTAAAATAAAAATATGATGTAAGTTTTTTAGCATAATAAAAAAAATATACATTTTTTTTTGATATTTTTTCAAATACAGAATATTTTTTGCCTTTGCAAACAAAATTAAATATTTTTTAATTTATTCACAAATACGAAACAAAAAAAGGCTTTTTACGTATAAAAGCCTTTTAATTATATTTTTATTTTTTATTTTGTTAAAAAATATTTTTTACGAAATAAAATTTTGATTTATATTTTTTTTGTTTTTATTTTTAATATTTTATTTTGTTATTTTACCAAATAAAATATTTAAAATATTTTAAAAAACATTTATTTCAATATATTACCAAACAAAATTTTGCTATTTTAACATTTTTTTAATGCAATTTTTCCTATTTTTCATTATCTCAAAAAATAAATTTAAAAATTTTCTGCAATTTTTTTTATTGGAAAGCTATGTAATGTTTTTTGTAAAAAAGTAGTGGTTATTTTTAGAAATTATTTTTTATTTTTCCATAAAAAAAGACTTACCAAGTCTTTAAGACTTGGCAAGTCTAAAAAAATCACTAATTCTTAATTCCCAATTATTTAAGGTGTGTATTCAAATAATTCATATATTGCGAATAAAGCAACACATAACTTTCAGTATTGTACGCTACACCGTGATTACCCATTGGAAAAATACGCAAATCAACATCTTTACCTGCATTAGCAAGTGCAGTCAATAATTGAAAAGTATTTTGAACGTGAACATTGTCGTCCATTGTAGAATGAGCCAAAAACATTTTACCTTTCATATTTTTAGCATAATTCATTACAGAACTTTTTTTATATTTTTCGTCATTTTCAGGCAAAAGTCCCATATATCGTTCTGTGTAAATGCTATCATACAAACGCCAATCTGTAACAGGTGCGCCCACTAAGGCAACTTTAAACACATCAGGATAACGCAATAACGTTCCGCTTGCCATATAACCACCGTAACTATGCCCACGAATTGCGATTTTATTTGCGTCTACATAACCCAAAGAAACCATATATTTGGCAGTTTCTGCAAAATCTTTGCTTTCATATTCACCTAATTTTTCATAAACCACTTCTTTGAATTTTGCTCCATAAGCACCACCTCCACGATTATTGACACCAACCACTACATAGCCTTCTTGTGCGAGATATTGCTCCCAACCATCACGTCCCCACTCATTATAAACAAATTGATGTCCAGGCCCTCCATAAATATTTAAAAGCATTGGATATTGTTTGTTTTTATCAAAATTCAAAGGTTTTATTATATAAATATCCAATTTTTGACCGTCAGAAGTTGTAAAACTTGATAATTCACGTGGAAAATAATTTTTGGTTTTTATAAATTCCTGAACGTTTTTGTTTTCTTCAACTGATTTAAGATTTTTTCCTTTTGTGTCCCAAATTTCAACTTTTGTAGGATTATTCACATTGGAATATCTGTCAATGTAATACAAATTATTTGGCGAAAAATTGATGTAGTGCATACCTACAACTTGCGTAAGCTGTTTTTTCTTTTTTCCATCAAAACTCACACTATATAAATGTCTTTCCAATGGAGATTTTTCGGTAGAAAGATAATACACCATTTTAGCTTTGTTGTCAATGCTTACCACTTGTGTAACTTCCCAATTTCCTTTGGTAATTTGCCCTAATTCTTTGCCTTTGTAATCATAGCGATAAAGGTGCGAAAAACCGTCTTTTTCTGAAATCCAAAAAAATTCTTCTAAATTTTCTGGAAAAGTGAAAAAATGCAATACACTCGGAAAATCATATACATCAATCCAAGCGTCTGATTTTTCTTCCATTATTTTGCGTGCTTCGCCTGTGGCAGTATTACAAAAGAATAATTGCAGATGATTTTGTTTTCTGTTCAAATGCACTACCGCAACCTCGCCTTTGCTCGTCCAATAAATACGTGGAATGTAACTGTCATTATTTCCTTCCACATTGAGCCAAGTTTTTTTGGCAGAATTAACATTTACCGCACCTATTTTTACGGTTGGGTTGTTGTCGCCTACTTTTGGATAAGGAATTGACTCATATTCAGAATGTTTGCCTTCATAATTTGTCATTTTAAAAATAGGAACTTTGCTTTCGTCAGTTTGCCAATATGCGATATTTTGGCTGTCATTTGACCAACTCCAACCTTGAGTAAGTCCAAATTCTTCTTCATATACCCAACCAAAACGCCCATTAGAAATTTGTTTGTCAAGTTGGGCATCATCAGTAAGTTGTGTTTCTTTTTGTGTCGCAAAATCTAATGAAAATAGATTACCTTCTTTTTCATAACCAATTTTTTTGCCATCAGGCGAAAGTTGGGCGGTGCGAGCTTTTTGGGCTACAAGTTTCAAGGTTTTTCCTGCAATATCATAAAAATAATAATCAGAATACCCTGAATTACGCCAAATTGGGCGAAAATTTGTTTGGAATAAAAGATATTTGCTATCTTTTGAAAACTGAAAACTCTCATACATAAAAGCGTTTTCTGTGCCTGGAAATTTTTGGGTTTTTGTATCAAAAATTACTTCTTCTTGCAAAGTTTTTGGAGAAAATGCTTTGATAATTCCTTTTTCGGTAAAAGAATATTTCTCACCATTTTCTATCCAGTTGATACTTGCTTGTCCGTTTGAGCCACGTAATTTTCCACCAGAAAATAGTGCTTCTTGCAGATTGGCGTATTTTTGTTGTGAAAAAGTTTTTTCAGAAAAGACCAAAAAAACGAAAATAAATAAAGAAAATTTAAGAAGATTTTTATTCATGATTTTTTATTTATTGGGGAAATATTTAATTAAAACAAAATAATATTTTTTAAAAATGCCAAAATAATTGAATTGTAGCCAAAAAGCAAAAGAATTGGGAATTAGGAATTAAGAATTAGGGATTAAGAATAAAGAATTAGGAATTTTTAAGATGTAGAAATTATTTTTGTGAAAAATTAAAAATAATCATTTTTTCAAATTAAAAAATCAAAAAAAGATTATTTTTTTAACAAAAAATAAAAATAATAATATATAATTTTAATAAAGTAGCAAATTTAATATGATAAATTTCTTTTTTTGAAACAAAAAAAAATTTTATTTTGTTTTTTTTGGAATTTTGAATTTTCTTAATAATTTTACAAGTAAAAAATTACATTGCTAACTTTATTTATTTATTTAGCGTGTAAAAAAATCTTCTTTTAACACAAAAAAATGTTGTAATAGCACACCAGCAATAAATATATCAGTTTAAATTATTATTTTTTAATATTTTTTTTACAAAAAATTACCAAAATTTATAGCACAAATTTTACTTTTTTTTTATGTTCAAACTCAACAATAAATTTCCCAATTTTTTGTTTTGTATATTCTTTTTTTTTCCTTTTGTAATATGGGGAAATTCAAAAGATAAAACGCTTCCTGACACCATTACTCATAGATTTGGTAATAGTGTATTAGTATTCAAAGAGGAAGATTATTACAAAATTAGGGCGCAATATAAAGTATACGCTGAGGAAAAAACAAATCCTATAGATTGGCATTATCTTCATAATGTAAAAACCATCATTGAAAATATACTCAAAACGAATGGATTGCCTACTGAATTGGCAGCAGGTATTTTTTTTGAATTTCATCATTTTCGTCAAAACTATATGAAGGCTAATTTGCCTGCGTTGGGAGAAAGCAGACAAAAAATATATGAAAAAGATGACACACAAAAAACTGATGATGGCAAAAATAAAGATAAGGATTTGGAATGGTATTTTAACAATACAAATCAATTTGCTTGCTTGATAAAAAACCCTTTTCTTGTCATCAATGATTTTGTGGAATTATTAAAAAAACAAAAAAGATATTATAAAAGTGATTTTATAATATTAAACTTCTTTTTTTATAGCCCAAAAGAAATTTCGGAAAATTGTAAAAAAGAATATAAACAGAATGAACATAATTATTTTGAAGATTTCTGTTTGAATAAAAAAGCAGCTACAAACCTTATTTTCAAATATGATGGGGTGGTAGGAGAATCTTTTCACGCAGTTATCATTTGGAAAATTATCAATGAACATCTCAAAAATTTTGAGCCAAATTTTATCCTTGAAAAATATATTTGTGAGGAAGGTGATACTTGGCAAAGTATTATCAAACAAAAAAATGTGGATAAAAATAAATTGTATGAATACAATAACTTTTTTACCAATGCTGCAGGAAATCCTATTCCAATGAATGAAGTAAAAAATGTAAAATTGAAAAAAGGTACTGTATTAGCCCTTCCTATATCTAATCCTAAAAAAATTGTGGTACAACAACTAAATGAGGCTATAGATATTTCGCATATTCCTCAAAAACAGGATTCTTCGGATTATAAAAAAACAAAAATAGAAGAATCACTTTTTGCAAAGGAAAACGCAGAAAAAATGATGTTGGAACAACAACACAGAGAAAAAGAAAATGAAGAACTAAATAAAGCAGAAAAAGAACTATTGGCAAAAAATGAAGAACAGAAAGAAGCACAAAAAGAAGTAAATGAAGCTGAAAAAGGAGAAAGTTATGACGAAACAACTACTGAAAATCCAAAAAATAACCAAGAAGAAACCACCAAAAAACCATCAAAAACAGGCAATATTTATGCCTCATCTTCACCTAAATATTTAGATATAGGTTTAGCAAAACAACAATCTTTGAAAGCAAATGAAGCAAAAATTACGCAATATCATATTGTAAAATATGGTGAAACCTTATGGAAACTTCATCAACAATACAAAGTAAAATTAGAAGATTTGAAACAATGGAATGGCGTTGGACACAATAATAAAATTCTTGTAGGGCAAAAACTCATTGTTATCAAAAATGAAAAATTAAGGGGCAAAAAATTGTCTGCTACACTTGAAAGTTACAATGATGTCAGAACTATTGTACCAAATATATTGGAAAAAAACAACAAAAAAATTGTAAAATTATTAGCTTTTAAAAATAAAATTGCCCAAAATACTTCCAATCAATACATAAAAAACTACAAGTTTTATGTAAAAAATCCAAAAAATGCACAACCAAAATCTACTAAAAGAACAACTAAAAAATAAAATTAACCAAAAAACCAAACCGCTTGGGGCTTTGGGTGAATTGGAAAATATTGCTTTGCAGATAGGCTTAATCCAAAATACACTTTCACCCAATTTGTTCAATCCTGTTATTGTGGTTTTTGCAGGTGACCACGCAGTTGCCCAAAGTGGCGTGAGTGCGTATCCTTCCGAAGTTACATACCAAATGGTATTGAATTTTGTGCGTGGAGGTGCTGGTATCAATGTTTTTACAAAACAAAATAATATTCATTTGGAAGTGGTAGATGCTGGTGTAATGGGCGATTTTGAGGAAAATTTGCCTATTATTCACGCTAAAATTCGCAAAGGAACACGTGATTATCGTTATGAAAAAGCTATTTCTTTGGAAGAATATCAACTTGCTACCCAAAAATCACACGAAATCGTCCAAAATTTTCATAAAAAAGGCACAAATATCATTGGTTTTGGGGAAATGGGTATTGGAAATACTGCCTCTGCGTCCTTGATTATGCACCATTTGTGTAATATTCCACTTGCAGAATGTGTAGGTGCAGGCACAGGATTGGACAAAAAAGGTATTGAAAAAAAATTAGAAATTTTGCAACAAGTTACTGATTTTCATAAAATTACCACCAAAAATCCTTTGGATATTGCACTTGCTTTTGGGGGTTATGAAATTGTGATGATGGCAGAAGCAATGAAAAAAGCCAAAGAATTAAATATGGTCATTATGATTGACGGTTTTATTGCGACTTCTGCGTTGCTTTTGGCATATTCACAAAACAATGATATTTTAGAAAATTGTATTTTTTGTCATACTTCTCACGAATCAGGACACCAAAAAATATTGGATTTCTTAGGTGTAAAAGCCATTTTAAGCCTCAATATGCGACTTGGCGAAGGCACAGGCACAGCATTGGCTTATCCTATTATCCAATCAGCAGTTAATTTTTTGAATGAAATGGCATCTTTTGAAGATGCAGGTGTTTCAAAAGAGTTGAATGTTTAAATCAATAAAACCTTTACAAATTTCTGTTTGTAAAGGTTTTTATATATAAGGTTTGTTGGGTAACAATTAGTAATCAAATATCTATACATTTATGTAAAATATTATACATTTTAAGCGATTTTTAGGTTAAAATGTATAATATTTAAAATAATTTGATAAATAAAATTTGTTTTTTTATACAAAAAAAGCTAAATTTGTAAGCATAATACACTTGTAAAATGGGATATATCAAAAGCTACAAAATACATTTGGATTTCAATAATGTAGAAAAAACACTTGCAAAAAAACACGCAGGTGTGGCAAGGCACGCCTATAATTGGGGACTAACTGTATGCAAAAAAGCTTATGAAAATAAAGAAAAACGCCCAACAGGCATAGATTTACATAAAAAACTTATAGCAGAAGTCAAAAAAGAATATAAATGGTATTATGAAGTTTCAAAATGTTCACCACAACAAACATTGAGAGATTTAGATATGGCTTACAAAAGGTTTTTTAAGAAAAAAGCAAAGCACCCAACATACAAGAAAAAAGGACAAAAAGATAGTTTTTACTTAGAAGGTAATATAAAACTTACACGAAATACAATCAAATTGCCAAAATTTGGAATAGTAAATTTGAGTGAAAAATTAAATATTGAAGAAGGCAAAACCATAAAATTGAAAAATGTAACTATTTCGAGACAAGCAGATTTTTGGTTTGTAAGTTTTAAAACAGAAGAAATTCCAAGAAAAAAAACAAATATTCCAGTTGTAAAACAGGGAGATGTTGGGGTAGATTTGGGTATAAAAACACTTGCAACTTTATCAAGTGGGGTTATTTTTGAAAATAAAAGACCTTACAAAAAGTTTCAAAGAACATTAAAAATAGAACAAAGAAAATTATCAAAAAAGTATCAAAAAGGCAAATCAAGCAAAGAG
>JAAFIN010000132.1 GCA_013297825.1 Cytophagales bacterium | reverse complement strand
ATTTTATTGATAAGCATTTTTTTTTGCAAAATAAAACTTTCTACGCTTACAAGCTCATACATAGATTTCCATTCCTCAAAAAGCGTAATATTTTGGGTTTTAAATAAATTTTCATCAATTTTTTTAGTTTTTAAAAAATCTTCAAAAGTCATTTTCTTATTATTTATTTGGTAATATGATATTAAAAATAGTATTTTTGTAAAAAAATCAATATAAAATTTTGAAATTAAAAATTTGATTTCTTTTTTCTTAAAAAAGTCAAAATTTTTCTTTATAAAATTATATTTTTAATTTTGTGAAAAATTCTATCATTTCAAAAATAAAAATAATCAAAAAAATTGGATTTTAAAATTTTTTTTGGAAAATATTTGTAGAATAACCCCACCCAAACCCTCCCCAGAGGGGAGGGCTTTCGCAAAGCGTTGATAATCAATGCATTATACTCCCCTCCCCTCTGGGGAGGGGCAGGGGGTGGGGTTAAAATTGATTTGATAATTACTTGATATTTACAATTTTTTTAAATAATTTTTTTCAGTATGCCAAACGACACGATACTCATCACAGGTGCTTGTGGGCAAATAGGGAGCGAACTTTCCCAAGCATTGGCACAACATTATGGCAACAATAATGTCATTATTACTGACATTCGTAAGCCTGATAATTTTCAAACTGACCTTGCTTTTGAAGCACTCAATGTGCTTGACGGTGGGCGTTTGGTGGAGTTAGTCCAAAAACACAAGATTACACACATTTATCACCTTGCTGCGGTGCTTTCCGCAAGCGGTGAGCAAGACCCTCTTTTTGCTTGGCAAATCAATATGGAAGGTATGCTAAATGTGATGCAAGTAGCACGTGAAAGAGGCATCAAACAAGTGTATCACCCAAGTTCTATTGCAGTATTTGGACACGATACACCCAAAAACGACACGCCACAATATACGCTTATGAACCCTAATACGGTGTATGGTATCAGTAAATTGGCTGGTGAAAGGTGGTCAGAATATTATTTCCAAAAATACAAACTTGATGTAAGAAGCCTTCGCTATCCTGGCATTATTAGTTACAAAACACCTCCTGGTGGTGGAACTACGGATTATGCGGTGGATATTTTTTATAAAGCAATCGCAGGCAAAAAATATGAGTGTTTTCTGCACGAAAATTCGTATTTGCCTATGATGTATATGCCTGATGCTATACGTGCAACGCTTGAACTTATGAATGCTCCAAGTGATAAAATCAAAATCAGAAGTGCTTATAATCTTTCTGCAATGAGTTTTTCGCCAAAAGAAATTACGCAAGCCATCAAAAAACACATTCCTGAATTTAGGATTAGTTACAAACCTGATTTTCGCCAAAATATTGCTGATTCTTGGCCTCAAAGTATTGATGATAGTTCTGCTCGTAACGATTGGGGCTGGAAACCTGAATATGATTTGGAAAAAATGACCGAAGATATGATTGCAAATTTAGCAATACCAACAACGGTTTAAGGTTTAAAGTTTAAGGTTTAAAGTTTAAAAATTATTAAATAAATAAGATATTTTAATAATTAAATAATAAATTTCACTAAATAAAGTATTTAGTTTAATAACTAAACCTTAAACTTTGATAAATAAAGTATTTAGTTTAATAACTAAACCTTAAACTTTACTAAGTAAAGCAATTATTTCAATAACTAAACCTTAAACTTTACTAAGTAAAGCACGTATTTTAATAATTAAAGAATAAATTTTACTAAATAAATCATTTATTTTAATAATTAAAGAATAAATTTTACTAAATAAATCATTTATTTTAATAATTAAAGAATAAATTTTGCTAAATAAACCATTTATTTTAATAATTAAACAAAATATTTTAATAAACCAAGCCTTAAACCTTAAACCTTGAACCTTGAACTTTAAACCTTAAACTTTAAACCTTGTTATGCGAACAGAAAACAAAATTTTGTCATTGGTAGATGCCCAAATACAAAGAAATGATTGGAAAAAAGAAGGTAAAAAAGTAGTTTTTACTAATGGTTGTTTTGACATAGTGCATTTAGGACACGTGGATTATTTGGAAAAAGCGAGAGAAAAAGGTGATTGTTTGATTTTAGGGCTTAATAGTGATAATTCTGTCAAAAGACTAAAAGGTGAAAACCGTCCAATCGTGCCTGAATATGCACGTGCAAGGCTTTTGGCTTCATTAGCTTTTGTAGATATGGTGGTAGTTTTTGAAGAAGATACACCACTTGCACTGATAGAAAATCTTTGTCCTGATGTGCTTACAAAAGGAAGTGATTATGAAATAAAAAATATTGTAGGTGCTGATTTTGTCCTAAAAAATGGCGGGAAAGTGGCTACATTGGATTTGGTAAATGGTTTTTCTACGTCATTGATTGTAGAAAAAATTAGGAAATTTGGGGCATAAAAGAAGAAAAAGGTGCAACAGGAAAGTAAAAAGGTGTAAGGGGAAAATTAGAAAGTGTAAAATAATCAAAAAAAATTTTTTGTTTTTATAAAAAAACCTAATTTAGCGAAAAAACACCTTAGTAATCAGTAAAAAGGTGTCAGGTATCAGTAAAAGACAAAACCATTATATAACGATATTTTTTACCTTGAACTTTTAAACCTTAAACTTTGAACCTTAAACTTTTTATGTCTACCTATTCCAGCGAAATCAAACGTGTTACTACACATACCTTGCAAGAAATGAAAAATCGTGGCGAAAAAATCGCTATGCTTACCGCTTATGATTTTTCTTTGGCAAAATTGGTAGATGAAGGCGGTATTGATGCAATTCTTGTGGGTGATTCTGCTTCTAATGTAATGGCAGGACACGAAACTACACTTCCTATCACATTAGACCAAATGATTTATCACGCTACATCAGTTGTAAAAGGCGTAAAAAGGGCTTTGGTTGTAGTAGATTTACCTTTTGGTACTTATCAAGGTAATTCCAAAGAGGCATTGCGTTCTGCAATTCGCATTATGAAAGAATCTGGGGCACACGCTATCAAAATGGAAGGTGGCGAAGAAATCAAAGATTCTATTATTCGCATATTAAGTGCTGGTATTCCTGTAATGGGACATTTAGGACTTACACCGCAATCCATTTACAAATTTGGGACGTATGTGGTACGTGCCAAAGAAGAAGAAGAAGCCCAAAGATTGATAGATGATGCTCAAATGCTGTCCGAAATAGGTTGTTTTGGCATTGTATTAGAAAAAATCCCTGCTACACTCGCTACACAAGTTACAAACATTGTGAAAGCTCCCACAATAGGCATAGGTGCGGGTCAAGGAACTGATGGACAAATATTAGTACTGCACGATATGTTAGGCATTAACCAAGAATTTAAACCTCGTTTTTTGCGTAGATATGCAGATTTAGCTACCATTATCAAAGATGGCGTAGGAAATTATGTAAAAGATGTCAGAAAATTGGATTTTCCTAATGAGAAAGAACAATATTAAAAAATGGTAAATGGTGAATGGTGAATGGTAAATGAAACAGCCAAAATACAACTTACTAAAAAATTGTAACCTTGTTTGGTATTTTGTCAAACAAGGTTTTTTAATATGTAGAAATGATATTTCTGCTAAACATTTTTCAAAAAAATGGTCTGCACCGCAGTTTACGAAGGTCTGACCATTTTTTTGAAAAATTACTTTTCATTTCTGTATTCAATTTATGTTCTTTATCAAACACTAAAATTTCTTTAACACATATTCATTCAAAAGTGTTGTTATTTTTTTGAAATTTTCTACTGTTTTGATGTTATCCTCTCCATCAAGTTGTGTATTAAAAAGTATAATTTTTGAGGTTTTGGTTTTTGGGTCAATAGACACAAATGCAGATACACCTGCATCTCCACCTGTGTGTATGATGTTGTTTGATTTGTTATAAGCCCAAAAAACTGCTCTATTTGGCTCTTTTGCCAGCATATTTTTTGGCATATTATCTTGTGAAAATTTTTGAGCAAATAATATTTTGTAATTTTCTGGACGTAACAATGTTCCTTTGCCTTCCATACCTTTCAGCATTTCCAACATATAAACACACAAATCTTGCAAAGAAGTTTTGAGGCTTCCATCTGGATAAGTATCACAACTATATGTTTTTAAGGAATTATTTTTTTCTAAAAGTTCTTTGTAAAGTGGGATTGTTTGGGCGTGAATTTCGTACAAAGTTGCATAATTTTCTGCTTTTTTTTCTGAAAAAAACCAATGTGAATCATTCATTCTCAAAGGCTCAAAAATGTGTTTTTGGGTATAAATATCAAAAGGTATTTTGGTCGCACATTCCACAATGTAAGCAGTGAGGGCTGATGCGATATTTGAATAAGCAAAAGATTGACCAGCTTTTTGGGTAGAAAAATTATGTTTTTTGTAAAAATCTCCTGTTGGTGTGTAATATGCTTTCATAAAATCACCCAAAATAATCTTTGGTTTTTTACCCAAATGATAGGCTTGTATATATGTAGTGTCATTGTCCAAAAGCCCAGATGTGTGTGTAACAAGGTGATGAATTGTGATAACATCATTAGGGAAATTAGGATTTTTGATAGGAAAAGGAAGTAAAGCATTGATGTCAGTTTCCATAGTAAAATATCCTTGTTCTATGGCTTTCATCACTGCCAACGCAATAAAAGTTTTACTTACTGATGCAATGGGTTGTATGGTTTGGTAGGTGTAAGGTATTTTTTTATCAATATTTGCAAAACCATAACCTTTTCCAAAAACGATTTTTTCATCTTGGATAATACCAACTGCAAAAGCAGGAAATTTTGAATTTTTATAAATTTTAGCAAGTTCTTTATCTAAGTTTTTAGCAGTAGAACTTTGATGTTTGGCTAAATTTTCTTGATTTTGGGCAAATATTCCAAATGAAAAATAGCAAAATATAAGAAAGCAAAAGGATTTTTTCATTTTTTATGACAATTTTGAACTGAAATATAAATTAAAATGTGTTTAGAGCTTTTTCATAAATTTTTAAAAATACTTTTTTGCCTTTTTGTGTCAATACAAAATCCTCAAAAGTAAGTGCAATTTGTGCCAAATTTTCTAATTGTGGGCGTTTGTGAGGCGTGATAATGACCAATTTTTGGGAATATTCCAAAAGATTGTAAGTGAGGGAATAAAGCCATTTTTCAGGGCAAAGGTGCATAGCAAAACTACAAATTATCACAGAAAATTTATGTGAAAATTCAAAATTTCCTTTGATAATATCTTCAAAACTATATTTTAAACAAGGAATATTAAAATTTTTTTCATAATTATTGTAGGTAAAACAATCACTTCCCACAAAATCCTTATAACCCAATTCTTGCCAAACTTGGCTTACTTCGCCATTTCCAGCACAAAAATCCAATCCTTTTGTATAATCCAAATGATGTTCATTTTGGATAATAAGTTGTCTAATGTATTCAAAATGTGGATTTTGATACTCATCTGCGTGTTTGCTATAAAATCCTTCTACGCCTTCGTTTTCGTATTTTAGGCGAATTGCATTATGATTGTCAAAATGTTTTTTCATCAAAATATTATAGAATACACTTTTAGTGTGTTTTTATTTTATATAATTACACACTAAAAGTGTGTGCTACATTTTTTTATACAAAGGTAACAATCGTTTTTGTGTGTTTGGTATTTTTGAAAAAAAATCTTGTATTTTTGGGCTGTGAAAAACAGCCAGATTGCTACGTGATGACAATCAAAATGACAATCAAAAGGAATAACAAAAAGGCTGTTGGCTGTTTCATTCATAATTCATAATTAAAAATTCATAATTAAAATGCTTGCGTTTTTATTGTTCTTGTTAGCATTTGGGTTAGTATTACTGGGCTATCCTGTGGCATTTACGTTGGGCGGTGTGTCTATTTTGTTGGGTTTATGCGTATTTGAACACGAATTTTTTTATTTGTTGGTGCTAAGGATTTTTGGCATTATGAATAATTATGTGTTGATTTCTGTGCCTTTGTTTGTGTATATGGGTCTGATGTTGGAAAAATCAGGTATCGCAGAACGGTTATTGGAAACAATGGCGTTGCTTTTTGGGCGTGTGCGTGGTGGTTTGGCGATTTCGGTGGTGGTGGTTGGTGGATTGCTTGCAGCATCAACAGGCGTAGTAGGTGCTACGGTGATAACAATGGGACTTATTAGCCTTCCTACTATGCTCAAACGTGGTTATAGCCCAACCTTAGCAGTAGGAACAATATGTGCTTCTGGTACATTGGGACAGATTATTCCGCCAAGTGTGGTGTTGGTTTTGTTAGGAAGTGTGTTGAGTGTGTCGGTTGGGGATTTATTTGCAGGAGCGTTTATTCCTGGTGTGGGATTGGTGGGGCTTTATATTTTGTATATTGTGATTTTTTCGTGGATTTATCCCAAATATTCACCTGCAATGCCTGTGGAAGAAATCAAAACTTTTATGGGAAAAGGTTTTTATGGGAGAGTTTTTAAGGCATTTTTCTTGCCTTTGTTGTTGATATTGGCAGTTTTGGGTTCTATTTCATTAGGCATTGCTTCGCCAACAGAATCTGCTGCTGTGGGAGCTTTGGGTGCAACATTATTGACATTATTTGAAAGAAAATTGTCTTTTTCTGCCTTTCAGCAAGTAATGCGACAAACTACGCACATTACCACGATGGTTTTTACGATTTTGGTGGGAGCTACTGCATTTTCATTAGTATTTCGTGGGCTTGGTGGAGATGATTATATGGTCAAAATGATAGAAAATGCGAATTTAAGCCCTGCAATGTTTATATTTTTGGTGATGGTGATTATGTTTTTTGCAGGATTTTTTATTGATTTTATTGAAATAATTTTTATCATTGTGCCTGTAGTATTACCTACTTTTATTGCAATGAAAATTGACTTGCTTTGGCTTGGTGTAGTAATGGCAGTTAATCTCCAAACTTCGTTTCTTACGCCTCCTTTTGGTTTCGCATTATTTTATCTAAAAGGTGTTGCACCGCCTGAAATTACCACAAAACACCTTTATCAAGGTGCAATTCCATTTATTATTATTCAACTTATTTGGCTTACTTTGATGATTTTTTTCCCTGATGTGATTACTTGGCTACCAAAGGCAATTAAGAATTAAGAATTAGGAATTAAGAATTATAAATGAAACAGCCAAAATGCAATTAAATTGTACTTTGGCTGTTTTTATTTGTTTTCCTGACACCTTTTTCCTCTTAAAAAAATAAATTTTCTTGTTCAGAAAGTGGTTTTAATATTAAATCTTTTCCCGAAACTATCATTTTATTGGTATCTATTCCCCAATCAATGCCCAGATTAGGGTCATTGTATAATAATCCGCCTTCGCTTTGTGGAGCATAATAACCATCACATTTGTAAAGCAAATCTGCACTTTCACTTAACACCACAAAACCGTGTGCAAAGCCTTTTGGGATAAAAAATTGTTTTTTGTTTTCAGCAGATAATTTTACGCCAAAATGTTTGCCATAAGTGGGCGAATCTTTGCGAACATCTACCGCTACATCAAACACCTCGCCCTGCGTAACGCGTACAAGTTTGGACTGTGCGTGAGGTGCAAGCTGAAAATGCAAACCACGCATCACGCCAAAATGTGAGCGTGATTGATTATCCTGCACAAATTCACCTTTAAATCCTGTGGCTTCACAAAATTGTTGATGATGAAAACTCTCAAAAAAATAACCACGTTCATCAGCAAAAATACGTGGCTCAAATACAAATAAACCTGAAATATCAGCAACTGCGGTAAAAGGCATTTTTTTTTAATTAAGTTTAAAGTTTAAAGTTCAAAAAAAAATTTGTTAATCTTAAAATCCTAAAAAATCATAATAAAAAATCATGATAATCCTTAAATTCTGTAAATCCTGATTCAGACTTTGGCTGTTTCATTCATAATTCATAATTATTTCTTATCCAACATTCCAAAAACTTTTTGCAAAAGTTGTGAGCTTCTTGCACCAAGATTGCCCCTGATGTCATTTTCACCTTCATTTACCTTCAAAAATAACCCTTCCAAAGCCCTTTGTGTAACATAACCTGTCAAATCTGGGTTAATAGGTCTTGCACCATCTACCAGCATTGCAGCAGGCGAATTAGCAAATTTATTATATGGTTTTACGAGTGCTTCCCACGCCTGTTTTGCTCCTACACTTTCCATAGAGGCATTTATTTTTGGGCTGTACGCATTTATAAGGGCTTGCGTAGTAGCATTTTTGAGGTATGTAGTTGCAGAACCATTACCACCAAATAAAATATTGCGAGCATCTGTAAAACTCATTCCTGTAATCGCATTGGCAAAAATTGGTACTGCTTCCTTTGCAGCTTCTTCTGCTGCACGATTCATTTTTAAAACCGCTCCATTTATCAAATCTTGCCCACCAGGAACGTATTTTGTGATAATATTCTGCACATTTTGAGCCTCTGGTGGTAACAATATTTTGAGTGCTTGATTGGCAAAATATCCATCAGTTTTCATAAGTTGTTGTACGCCTTTATTGATACCAACATTTAAGGCTTCTTTTAATCCGCTACCTATTTCACCATCAGTTGGCTCCAAATTGCCAAGACTTATAGGAAGTTGGGAAAGTGTATCGCAGGAGCTTGTGATGCTTGTGGTAAATAATAGGCTTGATAATGCCAAAATTCTAACGAGTTTTTTCATAAAAAAATAAAACCAAGCCCCCTAACCCTCAAAGAAGCCCCCTAACCCCCAAAGGGGGAACTAAAAGACAAAAATCAAAAGTTAAAAAACTAATTTAAAGGTTAAAAAAATAATAAAATATAAGCAATTTTAGGAATTTTTTTGCATTTTTACAAAAAATACCTAAAAAAATGCTTTAAAAAGCACCATTTTTATCAATGTTATGATAGTGTTTGCAAAAAAAACGTATCAACAGGCTTTAGCCTGTTGTTTATCCAATATACAACAGACTAAAGTATGTTGGTACGTAATCTTTATTTTTTGTTTAATTTTTTTTCAAAAAAACACCTTTGCACAACAGATATTTTTTGAAAAAAATATCCAAAATCCTGCTTATTTTCAGGATAAAACGCTTACAAATAGCATTTGGCAAAACCAAAATGCAAATGTTTTTTTACAAAAAATGACATTTAACCAATTATTTCAAAAGTATGAAAATACTACTGCAAATAAATTGGAAACGAATTTGTATATTTTTGAAGAACGCTTTGAGGATAAAATCGCAGAAATTCAACGCATTTCTGCTACTGAAAATCAACATTTTTTGGCGATTTTTTATGAAAATATATTGAAAAATACACTTTCTAATGATAATTGGGCGGTTTATCTTCAAAATCAAGCATTTTCTTATCAAAAAAATCAACAATATGCACAAGCGATATTTTATTGGGAAAATTTAAGGAAATTAGTAAAAAATTCAGTTCAAAAAAAAGAAATTGATTTTTATATTCTACAAAATCATTTGGCGTTGAATGATTACGAAAAAATTTATAATCATTTTGAAAAAGCTGATTTTTCAAACCTTGAAAAGGGAAATTATGCGTATTTTTTTGGCAAAAAAGACACTGCAAATGTTACAAAACATTGGAAAAAAGCAGAAGATTTTTTTGTTGAATTTTTAAAAAATAACAAAAACCAAGATAAAAACACCAAAGAAACTTTGGCGAAAATTTGTGAAATTTATTATGCACATTGTGATTTTGGAAAAATTATTCCTCTAACAAATGATTTTTTGAAAAATGCTTTTTTTACAAATAATTCAACTTATGAAAAACTTGAACCTTTGGATTTTCAAATTTTGAAATATACAAGTGAAGCATTATTTCAAGAAAAAGATTACGAAAAAGCAGTTTTGCATTATGAAACTTGGAAAAAATTAGCAGAAAGTGATTTTATTTTAAAATTCCCTAATAATCCAGCTTTATTTACAAATGACGCACTTTTTCATTATGGTTGGGCATTGTATCAAACCGAAAAATGGGGAGAAAGTTCTGTTATTTTAGAAAAATTTGGTTTTTTGCAAGAAAAACAGAGTGATATTGCGTTTTTTTATGCAGGACAATCTTATATGAAAACAGGCGTACAAAATAGTGCAAAAGATGCTTTTGCACAAGCAAATCGCCTTACCAAAAACGCAGAAATGAAGCAACAAACGCATATTTTACTTGCAAAAATCGCTACAAATACCAAAGATTTTAAAAGTGCCTCGCAATATTGGCAAACTTATAAAGAACTTTATCCACAAGACGCACAAGCAGAAAATGCAGATTATTTTATCCAAAAAAATCAATTACAAGCATTAGGATTTAAGAATTTCCATAAAAACTTAGATAGTTTGACCAAAAATAACGCAAAAGAAAACGCACAATTTTACATTCAACTTGCCTTAGAAAAATCATTGGAAAAAACCGAAAATCCGCAAGAAAAACAAGAAAATGAACAAATTATTGCAGATTTATTGCAAAATAAAAATCTTTCTCTACACCAACAACGCAATTTGAAATACACGCTTGCAGAGCGTTATCTCCAAAACCAAAATCCACAACTTGCTATTCCACTTTATCAAGAATTATTGGATTGGAAGGCAAAAGATGATGATTTTAGTATGCTTTCGCATTATGGATTGGGTTATGGATATTATCAAACCCAGCAATTTATGTTGGCAAATACGCATTTTCAGTTGTGTATTGTGGGCAATTCGCCTTATTTTTCTTTGGCACAAAAAAATGATGCTTTTGTGCGTTTGGCTGATGGTTATTTTGGGTTAAATGATTTTTCCAAAGCAAAAAAATATTATGAATATGCCCTGAAAGCAGGCGAGAAAATAATGGATAAAACCACAAAAGAATATGTGGAAAGGCAAATAAAGGAATTAGGAATTAGGAATTAGGAACAAGCCTTGTTTTAATTATTTTTTAAACAAATCACGAAATTACTGTTTTATGCAAAATATATTTTATCAAAATATTCGCTTTGCGATTTTAGAAGCAAAACAAAAAGTAATTACCACCATTAATACAACTATGTTGGAAATTTATTGGAAAATCGGTTGTTACATTGTGGAGGAAGAACAACAAGGTAAATATAAAGCAGAATATGGCAAAAACCTTTTGGAAAATTTGTCAGAACAACTTACAGAAGAATTTGGAAAAGGTTATACTTTAACAAATTTAAAATATATGCGACAGTTTTATAAAATTTTTCCAATTCGCCACGCAGTGCGTGACGAATTAAGTTGGACACATTATCGTTGTTTGTTGAATGTTGAAAATGAAAAAGCAAGAGATTTTTATATTCAGGAAACCATTGAAAATAATTGGAGTACAAGGGCTTTGGATAGACAAATCAAATCCCTGTATTATGAACGTTTGCTTTCTTCTCAAAGTAAAAATGAAGTAACAACAGAAATGCAGGAAAAAACTAAAGATTTAAAACCAGAAGAATTTTTGAAAGACCCTTATATTTTAGAATTTTTACAACTCAAAAATTCAAAAAATTATTTAGAAAGTGAATTAGAACAAGCACTGATGGATAAATTAAATGAATTTTTATTGGAATTAGGAAGAGGTTTTGCTTTTGCAGGAAGGCAAAAACGTATCAGCACTGAAAGCAAAAATTTCTATATTGATTTGGTTTTTTACAATTATATTCTAAAATGTTTTGTATTGATTGACCTCAAAATAGGCGAACTAACACATCAAGATATTGGACAAATGGATATGTATGTGCGTTTGTATGAGGATAAGTATAAAAATTCAGACGATAATCCAACTATTGGTTTAATCCTTTGTACACAAAAAGACCAAACTATTGTAAAATATTCTGTTTTGAATGAAAGCACACAATTATTTGCGTCTAAATATGCTTTATTTTTGCCTACTGAAACTGAATTGATTGCTGAATTGGAGCGTGAAAAATTTTTAATTGAAAATGAAAACAAAAGAAAATTATAAATATTTTTTGACAAAATAAAAAACATTCATGAATGAAAATCTAAGCATCAAAATCCTCAAAAACAACATTTTCCCAATCTTTTAGATATTCTTTCAAAATATTATTTGGATTGTGTTCAATATAAATTTTGCAAGAAATGCGATTTTTCAGGGTTTTTGGTAATGATTGAAGTTGATTATTATTCAAAATGATTGTTTCTAAATTTTCTAATTCTCCGATTTCTTGAGGTAAAAAAGTGAGTAAATTATTGCTTAGACTCAAATATTTTAAATTTGTTAGGCTTTTTATTTCCGCAGGTAATTCAGTTAATTGATTATTAGACAAAAATAATCTTAATACATTTTTGAATTTGCATATATGCGATGATAAATGCGTTAATTGATTATTTTCTAATCTAATTTCATTCATATTTTCAAAAACACCAATTCCATATTTAAACAAAGCCATTGGAATTTTTTGCACTTGTGAATACATAAATTGTTCTTGTTCTGCGGTAGGAAGTGTAGATTCTGATTCGTGTCTTTTAAGTTTGTTGATAAAAAAATTGATTATTGATTTAGTTGTATTATCAGCATTTGGATTATTTTCGCTGTAAGATGCTACAATTTCCTCCAATCCGATAATTTTTTCTTTCAATGATAATTTTTCTAATTCCACAAATGCAAATTCTTCAGGTGGAAATGACTTAAATTGATTATTTTGTAAAGAAAAAGATAACAATTTTTTTAGTTTTATGATTTCTTGAGGCAATGAATTTAACGCATTATTAGCAAGAAACAAACTTTCTAAATTTTCTAATTCTCCAAATTCTGGAGGCAATGAAATTAGTTTATTGTTACTTAAATTGAGAAATTTTATTTTTTTTAAATTTTTTATTCCAGCAGGTAACTCTATAATTTGATTGTTATAAGCACTTATTGATTCCAAATTTTCTAATGCTCCAATTTCAGCAGGCAATTCTATAATTTGATTATTGTCTAAAGTTAATTTTTCTAAATTTTTCAATTCAAAAATCCACGCTGGCAATTCAGTAAGCAGATTATTACTAAGATATAATTCGCTCAAATGCTCAAAACTTTTGATTTCTATGGGAATTTCTGTAAGCTGATTATCAATCACGCTTACAGATTCCAAGTTACAAAGCAACGAAATACCTGTTGGTAATTTTTGGATATTTTTTTCTGTTAAATCTAAAGTTGTGATTTTGGTAAGTGGTTTTCTTTCGTCCCACAAATCATATTTTACCAAAAAATCTGTTAATTCTTTGAATTGGTTATAATCAATAAAATTTTTAAAATCATTTTCTTTGTACAAACGATAAAAAGAATTGTCAAAATTTTCCATAATATAAAAAAATACAGCAAAAAAAACTTACCAAGTTTCAAAAAACTTGGTAAGTTTTGATTTTTAAACTGCTACATTATGCTCTCTCAAAGCATCATTCAGTGAAGTTTTCAAGTCTGTGCTTGCTTTGCGTTGTCCTATGATTAAAGCACAAGGTACTTGGTATTCACCAGCAGGAAATTTTTTTGGATAAGTGCCAGGTATCACGATTGACCTTTCAGGTACATAACCTTTGTACTCAACAGGCGTATCTTGCGTAACATCAATAATTTTGGTGCTTGCAGTCAAAACAACATTTGCCCCCAAAACTGCTTCTTTGCCAACCCTCACGCCTTCCACCACAATACAACGAGAACCTATAAAAGCCCCATCTTCCACTATTACAGGCGAAGCCTGCACAGGTTCAAGCACGCCACCTATGCCCACGCCACCGCTCAAATGCACATTTTTGCCTATTTGAGCACAAGAACCAACCGTTGCCCACGTATCAACCATTGTTCCGCTATCTACATACGCCCCAATATTCACGTAGGAAGGCATTAAAATCGTGCCTTTTGCCAAATATGCTCCGTGTCTTGCTACTGCAGGAGGCACAACACGCACCCCAAGCGAAGCATAATCTCTTTTGAGGGG
>JAAFIN010000131.1 GCA_013297825.1 Cytophagales bacterium | reverse complement strand
ACATCATCTTCTATTTTGAAAGTAAGTGCCATATTGTCAATAATTTTTTGGGTTAAAGGTTGTAAATCACGGATTTTAGAAAGAATAGAAAGCTGTATAAAATATTTATTGTATACAGGTTTTTCTTTAAAACGTTGATTTTTTTCACTTATTGCTTGTAATTTTTCAACAATTTTTGTAATTGCTTCTTTGGGTTCATCTTGACCAAAATCTGCCAAAATGCCCAAAATAACCATTTCAGGTTCTTCTGATTGCAGAAAATCCTCATAAGATTGCCCACTCAAAGATACAATATTATAGTTGAATTGTATGTTGTGAGCAGAATATCCATCTTTCATTGTCATTTTTTTGTCCCCAATGTAAATAACAAGTTGATAAATAGGCATTTTGTGCTTTCTTATCAACATTGTGCAGTATTCCATCATTCGGAGGTGCATTTCTTTGGAATTTAATGTTTGGAATTCAATATGCAAAATCGCAGAAAAATCATCTATCACAATTTTGCGTATCAAATCAGGTCTGCGTTCAATGGTTTGATACAGACTTTCATCTATTTGGTGTAGATGTTGCGACTCCAATTTTAATTCAAAAAGTTGATTTACCAAAGGAATTAGACTTTCAGCAATATTTTCTTTGAGAACTTTATCAAAAAGATTACTGCGTTCTTCATTTATTCTTTCTTCTTCCTTAATTTCTTTTTTGCTTTTCTTTTTTTTCATTTTTCTAAAAAATTTAAAATTATTCTAAATAATCCGCAGATTGATTATTAGCATCAGAAAACACCAATCCACCCAATACTTTTGGAAAAAAATAAGTGGTTTTGGCGGGCATTGTATAACCTGAATGGATTACATTTTCTATTTCTTCCAAGGTAACTTTGCGTGTGATAAGTGCAAAATGTGCCTTGCCCGCTTGTACTTCTTTGTAACAATGCGACAAATAAGGCGAAAAATCCAAATGCTCAAATTGTTTTTGGGCTGAAAGATTAAGACATTTTTCCATAATAAAATGGTGCATTACACTCACATCAAGGCGTTTTACTGCGTCAGGAATATCATTTTGGAAATTAGCAAAATTTTCTTTTTTTAACCTTAATAAAAAATTTCTTTCTTTAAATACCAATACAAATGTCCAAAGATTTTCGGTAGGAGCAAGATTTTTTTCAGGAGAAAAATCTGTTTCAGTAATAATAAAATCATTTTCTAATGCCTTTAAAAAATTTTCTTCTGAAAAATTTTCTAAGCTATGCACGAGTCTATGCGTAGGAAATACGCCCAAATCACTGCTTTCGGTGTTGGTAAGCCACATTAGATGATAATTGTAACCTGCATATTTGTGAATAGAAACCGAATTTTGTTGTTTGGCATATTCCCAAGAACTGTGGTAACGGTGGTGTCCATCTGCTATCCAAATTTGCTTATTTTCTAATGTTTTTGCAAAATTTTGCATAATTGCGTTGTCTTGTATGCGAGCCAACACGTGTTTTGTACCATATTCATCTACCACTTCATAAATTGGGTTTAATAAACTTTCGTCCCAATATTTTTCCAATGATTTATCTTTATCTGTATAAAATCCGTGTGTGGGAATGGTGTGCATTTGGGTAGTTTTGAGGAGTTCAACACGATTTTGAACTGCTTTATCAATCGTCAATTCGTGGGGAAGAACGATTTTATCTGCAAAATCACTTGTTCGCAAATGTGCAATAAATCCTTTTCTCACATATATTTTTTCAGGATTTTCTCTCAAATGAAAATATTGTGCATACACATAAAACGCTGGCATTGGGTCTATTTCTATCACTTTGTCAGCTTTCCAATTATTTACTCTACGCTGTGCATTTTCGTAAGGAGGCGTGTCCAAAGGCGAAGAAATATGATAATAATGATAAGGTTGCTGGTAAAAAATAGCTTTGCGTTGTTGTGCGAGGGTTTCAGTAAGCGGTGCAGTAATTTGTGGTAATTGCACTTTGAGATAATCATTGTAACGCCAAGCTCTAAAAGGTTGTATTTCTGTATTCATATTAAAAAGTTTAAGGTTTAAAGTTTAAGGTTCAAAAATAATAGGAAATAACATAAAATTAAACAAAAAAAAATATTTTGTTTTTTTATAATATGATATTTTTTCAAAAAAATTAAAAAAAATCTCAAAAAAAAATTACTTTTACAAAATTTAAGTATCTTGCTTACATAAACCTATAAGATTTTAAAAAATTTTATAAGTTTGATAATCAAAAAATTATAATATCTAATAATAAAATTATGTTTGATAAAATCACACCGAAAAAATATTTTTTTAAAATGTTTTTTTTAGGAATTTTATTTGTTTTTTTTCAAAAAAATCTTTTTGCTCAACAATACAAATTTCCTGATAGCCCTTCTGATTTTGTAACTTATACAAGCGACCAAATCAAACTCCTAAAACGCCCAGAAGCACTTGCATTGGCAGATAATTTTTCGCAAGCGTGGGGCAGTCTTTCCGCAAATCAAACCAAAATTATTGAAATTGCTAAAAAACTTGTGCCTGCTCGTGTGGTAATGCAAGGCGGATTTCAACATTATTTTAGAGCATTGACTTTCGCCTCCAAAAATGCAAATGCAAGCCAAATAAGCAGTTTTTTGGAAACTTCAGATAAAATTGCAGGGCTAAAAGATGTTAGAGAAATTAATTTTTTCTTTGAAAGAAGTGCCAATTTTTTTGAATATAAAGCACTTTTTTTAAGCAAAAATAATCGTATGTTTGCCACAGGAGGTGATTTTACATTTCAATTTTTAGCAGAAAAAGATGACAAACTACAAGCAGAATTTGCAAGTAGTGAAGAAGATAGCCTTTCACAAAGCACCAAAGCCATCACAGGTGCAATTATTAAATTTACCAACACAAATATTTATCTTTCTTCGCCACAGGATTCTGTTCCGATTGCAGGTACAAAAGGACTTTTTTTATTAACCAAAAATATTTTTGTAGGAAAAGGTGGAAAATTTGATTGGAAAAGCGTAGAACTTGACCCAAATAAGGTTTTTTGTGAAATGGACGTGTATCAGTTTGATGTTGCAAGAGGTTATCTCAAAGCCTCCAACGTGAAAATGACACACACTGATTTTTTCAAAACACCCATCAAAGGCGATATGGAATTTACCTCACGTCCTCGCAAAGATGCCAAATCAGCCCAATATCCACGTTTTATTTCTTTGGAAAATAATACCATTGTCAATAATATTTTACCAAATTTGAATTACAAAGGTGGATTTAGTTTAGAAGGTCGCAAATTTAATTCTGCCTCCAAAAAAAGCGGTGCAACTGCCATTCTTACAGGAAAATCACCTGTTGCAACCAAAGGTGGATATGATGCTTTCAGGGTAGAATCACGCAAATTTATATTCAATGATACCACTGTAACCTCCAACGAAGCACGTGTTTCATTGTATTTTAATGATGCCAAAGATTCATTATTTCATAATAATTTGGAATTTACTTATGATACCAAACCAAAAATGAAAGACAAAGAACTTGGAAATATAGAAATTCGCCTTGTTCGCAATCGTAATTCTACCGCAGGAAAAGCTCCCTTAGTTAATAATTTCCATAAATTTTATATGGACATTGATGCTTTGAGATATTATCCCGAAAAAGATACTTTGAACGGTTATATGGTGTCAGGTTCATTGAAAGCTGATAGTTTAAGACCTGCGTTGTTGGAGTCATTTCATTATTTTAATATTGAAAGATATAATGAATTGCGTGGTTTGACAAGTTTTCACCCAATCCAATTATTGACTGCGTATAGTGATGATTTGAAAAAAAGAAACCTTCCAAATGAAAAATTTTCGTTAGATTCTCTTTTAAATTGGGCAACAAAAGCCAAAAAAGGACAAGACAATCAAAAAAATCTTATCCAACAAAAAAGCATTTATCAGAATATTATGCTTGATTTGAAGGGAAAAGGTTTTATTGAATACAATGAAGGCAATGGAAATATCGTGCTTTCGCCACGTTTATTTCACAATGATATTTCTAATACTTTTATCAAAGCAGTAGATAATGTCCAAAAAACACCTGTCAAAGAACAGGCACTCAAAACAGACCTTGCTGTGTATAACAAGCACGATTATGACGACTTTTTGGTGGTTTCGGTGATGGGTGCAAAATTTGATAAAACCAAAAAACAATTTGATGCAGGTTCAGTATTGCCTAATATTAGTATGAAATTTGATGGCAACCAAAATATTATGAAAGTGCGTGGTATTAGTAGGTTTTATGTAAGTCAGCAACTCAATCTACAAGTTGTGCCTGATACTTCCAAACAAGAAATTTCAATGTTTAAGGGAAATAGTATGTTTATGGAAAAAGGAACAATTACGGTAGGAAATTTTAGATTTGTTGGGCAAAAATTCTTTTTTGTATATGAATTATTTTTATTGGAAATGCCTTTTTTGGAAAAAATACTTTTTGAAGTAGAGGAAGAAATGACCGACGAAGAAAAGAAAAAAGACCAAGCTGAAAAAGCAAAAAACCCAAGATACAGAACCCCACGCAGAAAAACACACCTTTATGGACGTGAAGTTGCTTTTCAACCAGGTCAATTAGAAATCAATAACCCTCTAAATAAATCAGGCTTAAAACGTGGTAAAATATTGGAACAAGCAAATGCTCCAACTGAATGTAAAAATTATGAAGAATATCCACGCCTCACGATTGAAGGTGGTGGTGAGATGTTTTTTCAAGAAAAATATCGCCAAAATTTGGCTTATGACAGTTTGAAATTAACAGGAAATGAAAGGGTTGAGGTAAAAAATAAGAAATTCCGTGTGGAAGAAATTGCAAAACGCAATGGAGCAGTATTTGCCATTGACCCAATTTCAATGGATAGTTTGACCACAAAAAAACCGATTTTTCCAGGTTGGTTTATTTCTAATATTTTTCCCCCAATCAAAGAAAATCTTATCCCAATGCCTTTTCCTGATACTACAATGGGTTTTGTGCATAAAGCACCCAAAGCAGGTTATCCACTTTATCCCATAGCAGAAAAAGTAAAAGGTGCAAAAATAGTATTTTCTACTGACCTCATAATGCGAAATGAAGGGCTTTATGCAGGTGGCGAAATCAGTTATCTTACCACTAAATTCAAATCTCCTGCCTTTGTATTTATGCCTGACTCCTCCGCAGCAGATGATACAGAATTTGAAGTTGCACTTGGCAAAACCGCAACCGCAGAATATCCTTCTGCAAGTGGCAAAAAATCACAATTACGTTGGGACGTAACCAACGACAAACTTGTGTTTATGAACAAAGAAGAAATTGCACTTTTGGAAGCTGCACACCAACCAAAAGAAATTTTTGACCCAAAATATAAAGAAAAATTATTTAGTGTGTATGACAAAAGCAACCCAATTACCATTAGAGGAAGTTTAACAGTAACCGCTAATGAAGGCTTACAAGGCGAAGGAAATTTGGTTAGAAAAGATTTCTCATTGCTTTCGGTAGGTGATGAATTATTCAAATTCAAAATAAATGGTTTTAAAGCTGGTAACGTAGATTTACGTGTCAATTCCAAAGATTTTGACCCTTATACCAAAGATGAAACATTTTATAATAATTTTAATCCTGTAATGTTTGCCAATTTTGCAACAGTAGATTTTGATTTTAAAAATGGAAAAGCTGACGTAAAACCTTCTCCACAATTTGCAGAAAATAGCACCATTGAATTTCCTTATGCCAAATATCGTACTTCTATGCGTGAAGCACTTTGGGATTTGAGCAAACAAACTATCAATATGACAGGTGATTCTACAAGTTTCTTTGTATCTACCATTTACCAAGATGAGGAACAAGATGTGAGTTTTAGGGCAAACAAAGCACTCTACGATATTCCAAAACTTATGCTTTCATTGGAAGGTGTAAAAAATATCAACTCTGCTGACGCAAGTATTTTGCCAAAAGAAGGAAAGGCAATTATCAAACAAAATGCTGAAATCCAAGAATTTAAAGAAGCAAGGGTTTTGATTGATACATTAAACAAATATCACCGTTTATTTAATGCAAATATTCGCATAAAATCCAAAACAGAGTTTGAAGGTGATGCAACTTACCAATTTACCAATGTTAAAAAAGATACTTTTAACATCAAATTTAGTAAATTCTCTTTCCTAATTGATGAAGAAAAAACCACCCGCAAAGAACGTAAAGCAGGAAAAGAAAAAAAATATACCTACGCAGAGGGAACTGTGGAAGAAAAAGATAAATTCTACATTACTTCAAGGGTTATTTACAAAGGACTTGTAAAAATGTATGCCAACCGCAAAGACCTTACACTTGATGGTTTTATTAAGTTAGATTTGAGCAGTAGAAAGGATTATAACAGTTGGTTGCCTTACAAAAGTGATAAAGGTGATGCGGTGTCGTTGGAAATTGAGGAGAAAAAACAAATTGGAAGCGATATAATTAGCTCAGGTTTACATTTTAACGGTGCAAATGACCTTTATACTACGTTTTTGTCGCCTCAATCTTCTCCTGTTGATAAACCTACTTTCCTTGCAAGTGGATTGTTGGATTATAACCCAGCCATTAACCAATTCAAAATTTCGCCACAAAAGAAAAGAGAAGGAAAAGCCTACACAGGAAACACCTTGATTTTTGATGATTCAAAAGGCTCTTTGTATTTGGAAGGAAAACCAACGCTTATAGATGAAGGATTGAGCAAATTTTTGCAAATGTCAGGAATGGCACGCATAGATGAAAAAGACGAAAAAAACAAAAAATATGAATTTGACCTTCTTCTCACAGTTGAGCCAGAGATTTCAAGCAAGGCACACAAACAAATGGAAAAAGAACTTTTGGCAAAATTCAAAGAAAAACCACTCAAATACGACCACACCAACGACCCTCTCACGTTCAAAATCGCTGAAATCGTAGGCGAAAAAAGTTATCGCCCTTATGTGGAAGATATGACTTCCAATAAACCGCTTATTGCGTGGAAAGATAGAGAAATGCGTAAAATGCTTAATTTTGGTAAAATAGAATTTGTTTGGTCATCTGAATACAAAACTTTTCACAGCGTAAATATTCCTCGTTTGCTTAGTACAGGCGACAAAATTATAGACGTGGAAACGCCTGTTTATGCAGAAATTCGCAAAGGTTCAGGTGGCAACGGTGATGCTTTTACGTTGTATTTTCAGCCACACGGTGGTCTTTGGTATTATTTTGAATACGAACAAAATCTTTGGTCTGCGATTTCTTCTGATGAATTATTCAATAAATATGTTGCAAGCAAAAGCGTAACACTTGCAGGTGCAGACAAAAGAGACGCATTTATTGCCAAATTCAAAGAAGTGTATAAAGCCCCAGCTTTGCCTGATTTCGTTGCTCCTGTAAAAGAGGAGAAAAAAGAAGAAAAGAAAGAGGAAGAAAAGAAAGAGGAGAAAAAAGAAGAAGAAAAGAAAGAGGAAAAATTTTAATTTTTTCTAATAAATAATAAAAACACTTACCAAAGAATATTTTGGTAAGTGTTTTTTGTTGTTGTTATTCTGATAAAAAATAATAGCAAAAAGGGCTGTTGGCTGTTTCATTTAACATTTAACATTCATCATTTAACATTCCACTTCCACACACTGTCCAAAATATCTTTTTCTATCTCATTAAATACCAAATTTCTGCGTTGCATAACTCGGTGAGCCACTTCATAAGCCTTTTCTAAGCCAAAAACTTCGTTATCTCCCCACGAAAAAGAAGGTATATACTTTTTAGGAAAACCTGCACCAAATACATTAGCACATACACCTACCACAGTTCCCGTATTAAACATTGTATTGATGCCTGCTTTTGAATGGTCGCCCATAAATAACCCACAAAAAGTAAGTCCTGTATTGTCATATTCCTGTTGATGATAATTCCAAATCTTTACACTGCCATAATTATTCTTTAAATTAGAGTTATTAGTGTCTGCACCCAAGTTACACCACTCTCCTATCACCGAATTACCCAAAAATCCATCGTGTGCTTTGTTTGAAAAGCCAAAAATAACCGAGTTACTTATCTCACCGCCTACTTTACAGTGTTGTCCTATGGTTGTATCGCCTCGCATTTTCGCTCCCATATTCACAACACTTGATTCACCCAGCGAAAAGTTCCCTTGTATGATGCTACCTTCTTGTACTTGGCTGTTTTTTCCCAAATAAATGACACCATTTTCCGCATTTAAAATACTTGCTCTAATTTTTACGCCTTCTTCTACAAAAACATTATCTTCATTATAAATAATAGTGTGCTTATCTGTAATTTTTTGCGAAGATTTATTGTTACGAATCTCATTAAAATCAGATTGAATCTCTTGTCCATTAAGTCTAAATATATCAGGTAATTTTTCAATAAAAGAACATTGAGTATTCAGATTAAAAAAATGACAATTTTCTAAATTATCTTGTAATGAGTTATTTCTAATGGCAATTAACTTGCCTTCTTTGATAATTCCTTCGCCTGTTTGTAGCTGATTGATTTCTTTTACCAAA
Organism: Cytophagales bacterium; assembly: GCA_013297825.1. Taxonomy (GTDB): domain Bacteria; phylum Bacteroidota; class Bacteroidia; order Cytophagales; family Microscillaceae; genus JAAFIN01. Next base: position 5,399 of record JAAFIN010000131.1, on the reverse strand, counting down.
GACGAATTAGGTAATATGCTACTGTTAATAAAAACATTGTCATTTGTGAGTGTTAAAGAGAATTTTTTACTTAAATAAGTTTGTGTTTGGTAGCTTACTTTTTGGTTTAAATAATGTTCCCACTTCTCTGCTATCGTCCAAATGCCAACACGCAAGCCTGAAACAGGTCTTGTAAAGGTTAAAGGTAAAAGATTTTCCCAATCTTGTGGAGTATCAAATAGTATATAGTTTTTCATTTTAGATAATTAAATGTGTAGGGTATAAAACCCTACTTTATTGATATTTTTTTATTAAAAATTTTATTTAAAATATTAAAATAAAATAATTATTTATTAAATTTATTTCATTAAATATCAAATCAAAACAATTACTTATAAAATTTTAATAATTAAATATTAAATTAAAATAATTATTTAGTAAATAAAATATTTTAAATATAAAAGTGAATTATTTATTTATCAAATTTACATTAAATAACACAAAAGTAAATCGTTTGTTTAGTAAATTTACATTAAATAATATAAAAGTAAATCGTTTATTTAGTAAATTTTTATTTAAAAATATTAAGTTAAATAGTTTATTTATAAAAATTTTATTAAATAATATTAAATTTAAACAAAAACAATATTATTTTTATTGTTTATATTAAATAATCAATAACATAATATTTTATACCCTACGCATATAAACTAAGTTTAAACCCTATTCTTACGCCATTTACTTTGTAAATTCACATTATTTTGAGTATTATGTTGTGTTTTGTTGTTTTTTTGGTTATCCAAAAACCAACTTACAAAAGATATGGCAATATTTTGTTCAGTTTCTTCCAATGAAGTTTTAAGTTTGTCAGGTGTATAGTAATTTTCAATGAATTTAGTATCAAATTTACCTGAAACAAATTGTTCGTGTCCCAATACCCAATCACAAAATTGCAATGTAGTGGCAACGCCTGTTATTTTATACTCTTTTATAGCCCTTTTCATACGAGCTATTGCCTCTGTACGGTCTTTGCCATACACGATAAGTTTGGCAAGCATTGGGTCATAGTAAATAGGAATTTGCATACCTTCACGCACACCGTCATCTATGCGAACTCCTGTACCTTGTGGGCGAATGTAAGTAGTTAGTTTGCCCAAGTCAGGCAAAAAATTGTTAAGAGGGTCTTCTGCACACACACGTACCTCAATACTATGCCCTTTGATGTGCAAATCTTCTTGTGTAAAAGACAATGATTGTCCTTCTGCCACCTTTATCTGCTCCTTTACAAGGTCTAAACCTGTGATTAACTCGGTTACAGGGTGTTCCACTTGTAGGCGAGTATTCATTTCTAAGAAATAAAAATTAAGTTTTTCATCAACAATAAACTCTACTGTACCAGCACTATAATATCCACAATCCTTAGCAAGACGTACAGCACACTCTCCCATCTCTTTACGCATTTGAGGAGAAACTACAGGCGAGGGAGCTTCCTCTATGAGCTTTTGATGTCTGCGTTGAATAGAACATTCTCTCTCAAAAAGATAAACAATATTACCTTGTTGGTCGCCTAATATCTGTATTTCAATGTGTTTAGGGGCTGAAACGTATTTTTCTACAAATACAGCACCATCACCAAAAGCACTTTGGGCTTCACTAATGGCTCTTTGCATTTGTTCCTCAAATTCTTGTTCATTTTGGACAACACGCATACCTTTACCACCGCCTCCAGCACTTGCTTTAATGAGTACAGGATAACCAATATCTTGTGCAATGCGTTTAGCTTCAGGTATATCAGTAATAGCGTGAGCAGTACCAGGCACAAGAGGAACTTGAAGCCTTTGAGCGATTTCTTTTGCTCCTAATTTACTGCCCATATTGCGAATAGCAGAAGGTGGAGGGGCTATAAATATAAGTCTTGCGTCTGCTACTTTCTGTGCAAAGGTCGCATTTTCGGACAAAAACCCATATCCAGGGTGTATTGCATCAACATTCAAATCCTTTGCTACTTGGATAATGGTTTCCATACGCAAATATGACTGTGAAGATGGGGCTTCACCAATACAAACCGCTTCATCAGCGTACAATGTATGTGGTGCAAGTCGGTCAGCCTCACTAAATACTGCTACGGTTTTGATACCCATTTCTTTGGCACTACGCATTACCCTGATGGCGATTTCGCCACGATTAGCAACGAGGATTTTATGAATTTTCATTATATTTTTAGTATTTTTTTTGACAAAAATAAAAAAAAAAAGGTTATGATACAATTTTCAAATAGTGGAAATGTGATGTTTAGTATTTTTAAAAAGAAGTGAAAAATTTAAAAAACACTTTTTTCAAAAAATTATAGAGAAAAATTATAAAAAAATAAAAAAAATGTTTATCTTTGCAGTCTTTAATTTTAAAAAACATATATAAAGCATATTTCACTACATAATTATGTACGCAATCGTAGAAATAGCTGGGCAACAATTTAAAGTGGAACAAAACCGCTTTGTGTATACCCACCGCTTGAAAGGTGAAGCGGGAAGCACAATCACCATTGACAAAATATATTTGGTAGATAATGACGGAGATGTTCGCATTGGAAGCCCTATTGTAGCAGGTGCAACTGTTACAGGTACTATTTTGGAACATTTGAAAGGCGACAAAGTGATTGTTTTCAAAAAGAAACGTCGCAAAGGTTACCAAAAACAAAATGGTCACCGCCAATACTTGTCCAAAGTAATGATTAATACCATTTCTTTGTAAAGAATTTGAGTTGTAGTATTTTATTTTTTACTACAATTCAATAAAAATATGATAAAAAAATAATTTACTTTTAATTTTTGGTTCAAATTTTTTAAAAAATATTTAAAACTATGGCACATAAAAAAGGGGCGGGTAGTTCCAAAAATGGTCGCGAATCGCATAGTAAACGTCTTGGCATCAAATTATTTGGTGGTCAATTTGCAAAAGCAGGTAATATCATTGTTCGCCAACGTGGTACTGTTCATCACGCAAAAGACAACGTATATATGGGTACTGACCATACTCTGCACGCAAAAGTAGATGGTATCGTGATATATAAAAAAGGACGTAACAACCGTTCTTATGTATCTATTGAGCCTGTTATTACTGCTGCTGCTTAATTTGTAATACTTTATTACAATAAAAAAATCTCAAAAAATTATTTAAAAAAATAATTTTTTGAGATTTTTTTATTTCTTAAAACTTATTTTTTTCAACTATTTTTTTAGTTATTTTTAAAAATATTTTTTAAACTTTAAATTTTTCATAAAAAAAAACGTTTTAATGAAAAATAAAATGTTAAATTTAAAAAACAGGTTTTTACAAATTTTTTTTTTATGGAGTTTTTAAAATGAAGTCTAAAAATTGGTAAAAAATATCAAAATTTTACTAAAAAAAGAAAAAAATCCGTGAAAATCTGTGTTAATCTGTAAAATCCGTGTTCCAAAATGGTTTCATTTAAAGAACTCTAATATACTCAAAAATCATTCAATTTGAAATCTACTCATTCTTAATTCCTAATTCTCTATGCAACTCATCAGCCAACACACCAAACGCATTATGGAAGAATGTAAAGAACGTGCCATAAGTGCAGGTTTGCGTTTTGAAAGTGATACATTGGAATACATTGTTTCTAATCGTGATTTATTGGAACTTACACCCAAAGTAATGATTCCTACTTTGTATGATTATTGGGTCAATGACGTAGAAGTTTTAAAAGAAATGGGAAAATATAAAATTTATCCCGCCAATCCTTATGAAACGGTCATCAATTCTCGCCCAGCAATTTCTTATTACAACGACAACAATCCTGATTGGCTCAATATTATGATTTTTTATCACGTGTTGGGACACATTGATTTTTTTCAAAATAATAAAATGTTTGCTCACACGTGGAATGATGATTTTGTGGGAAAAGCATTAGCAGACAAAAGGCTTTTGGCAGATTTGAGAAGTAAAAAAGGGCGTTGGGTGGATTATGCGATAGAATTTAGCAGAAATATCAATAATCTAAATGCGTATTTTAGAGAACTTAATTTTTTAGCAAATCAACCCAAAACTCCTCCAACTGCATTAGATTATTATTTTGGAAATTTTCTGCAGGAAGAAATCAAAATTTCTGAAAATGAAATTTTTAATGAAATAAACCGCTACAATCAACTACTTAACACACATAAAGAAGTAGCAGAGCCTTTATTTTTTCACGAAATTAGGGAAAAATACCCTGAATTTTCTTCAAAATACGACCTTTTTCTGTCAAATTGGGAGCAAAAACACGATACAGATTTGATAGAATTTATACGTGATAATTCGCCTTTTTTGAGAAAAGCAGAAAATCAATGGATAAAATCCATTATGACCGTAGTGCGTGATACTGCAGTGTATTTTGAGCCACAAATCCGCACCAAAATCATCAATGAAGGTTGGGCAAGTTATTGGCACGACGAACTTTTTAGGCAAGATGAACGCATCAAAGGACACGAAATAGGTTATGCTAAAATAAACGCAATGGTTACTTCTGTGCAAAAAGTAGGGCTTAATCCTTACGCTTTGGGACTTAGATTAGTACAATATGTGGAAGAATTGGCAAATAAAGGCAAACTAACAAAGGATTTTCAAAGGGTGGAAAATGCAGAAATTAGAGAAAATTATAACCAAGATACCAAAAGAGGCAAAGAAGCTATTTTTAAATTAAGGGATAATTTTTCAGATTTTACCTTACTAAAAACTTTTATTGACCAGGATTTTGTAGATACTCACGAGCTTTATGTCATTGGACAACGCTACAATGAAGAAAATAACACAATTCAATACTACATCAAAAGCAAAAAGGCAGAAGATTATCAACAAATGACTATTGACACACTTTATCACCCTCCACATGTGGTGGTAGATTTAGAGCGTACTGATGATAAGGTGTTATGTTTAGTACATGATTTTGAAGGAAAACCACTTTTAGAAGATTTTGTAGAAGATACTTTGATGGGCATTTCATATCTTTGGGGTGGTGAAGTACAATTATTATCTCACGAAATTACCCCAAAAGATGATTTAAACGACCCTGAAGAAATAGAAGAAGTCAAAAAAATTGTATATGTGTATAAAGACAATCATTTAGAAAAACACAAACAATAAAAAAAACAATTTTACCAATAATCTTCAAAGTAAAATTTTAATTGCAACTAAACACGTTAATTGCATCATATTAAATTTTGCATTAACCTTTTTCATATAAACACAAAAGCCCTTTGAACAATTTTATTTGTTAAAGGGCAATTTGTTAAAATAATAACTTCTGGCATTGATTTACTCTTCCACGTTTGACCGCAGTACCATCAACGCTGTGGGGCTTAACTTCTCTGTTCGAAATGGGAAGAGGTGTTCACCCACGCTAAAAACACCATTAAGTT
>JAAFIN010000130.1 GCA_013297825.1 Cytophagales bacterium | reverse complement strand
AATACCACTATACGAGAATTATTCCCTTCTGATTTCTCGGTTGGTAGCCAAACACTTGTGCTTTCAGCCCCTGCTAATTTTGAATTTGAGGCAGGACAAGGAAGTATAGCCAGCATAGGAATAGACATCACATCTACCAGCATTATGGTTACGTCTTCTACCATTACTGTTAGTTATACCATAGCAAATACTAATACATTTGATAATATGGTCATATCAGGATTGCGGATAAGAAGCACAACAGGCACAGCCACAGCTTTATCAAATATTATACAAACAAGTAATTCTGTTAATTTTGGAAGCGGAATGGGTTATGAAGTAACTAATGGAGCAACTTATGCAAGTGTGCAAAGTTTTACAAATCCAGTTTTAAATGCTTTTACGCCTGGTACTAATACTATCAATGTAAGCACTTCGCCAACACTTGTGATGACATTTAACCAAAATGTTACAGCATCAGCAGGCAAAAATATTACATTAACACCATTAAACCCAACAGGAACAGCTACCACAATATCTGTTATATCTGCACAAGTAAGTATTTCAGGAGCTGTAGCAACGATTACACCTTCCACTGCTTTGGTTGCTAATCAAGTGTATGAAGTAACGGTTGATGCTGGGGCATTTATTACAGGCGGAGGCGTTGGCAATTCAAATGCAGTAGTTCCAGGCACTTGGCAATTTTTTACAGGAGCTAATAATATGATAACTACTTCCTCCTTATCAAATCTTTGTTTGGGAAGTAGCACTTTTACCACATTACCAGATTTTTCAGTACAAGAGATATTTCCAAGTGATTTTCCAGTAGGAACAAGCAGAACCATTATTTTAAATGCCCCTACAAATTTTGAATTTCAAACAGGCGTAGGTAGTCTTTCTCTTACAGGTTTTGATTTGAGCAATGCGTCAATATTTGTAACCAATACCCAAATAATAGCTTTTTATGATGTAAATGCAAGTATTACATTTGATAAACTAATATTTACAGGCGTGAGGGTAAGAGCAATCAATTCAGTAAGTACAGGTAACGTAGTACGAAGTGGTGGAAGTGGTATTTATGGACAAACAGACCATATTTTACCTGCTAATTTTACTGTTGCAAGCCTTTCAAGTGTTGCACTTCCTTCTGCTCCGACTGTAACAGGAAGTCCATTTAATTATTGTTTGGGTGATGATATGAGTTTAAAAAATGTTACTGCAACAGGTGGCACAACTTACAAATGGTACAGTGATGCAGGTCTTACAACCCAAGTAGCAACAGGTGCAACCGTTACCACAGCATCATTGGGTGTGTCAAGTCTTACATTAAATACAAAAGATATTTGGGTAGTAAATGATAATGGAACTTGCGCAAGTAGCCCACCTACTAAAATTACATTTATTATCAATGATAATCCGCTTGTATTCCTTAATACAAGTGTTCCAACTAATAAAATATGTGCAGGACAAACCATTACTTTTACTGCGTCAGGAACGCCAGGTATAGAATACAGTTTTAAATTAGACAGAACTGCCCCAACAGTAACAAGTTTTCCTGCTACTGCTTTTAGTGTAACCACCACCAATACAACCAGCAATTTGCTTACACCAGGCAATTATACAATGGTAGTAACAGGTAGAAATACGATTACAGGTTGCCAAACATCAAGTACAATCAATACATTTGATATTTTTGCTAAACCAACTGTTACTTTTGTTGCACCAACACAAACCTCTTATGCTGTTACCAATAATTCACCTATCAATTTAACCACTGCTCCAGGTGCAAGTGTTTTACCAGCAGGAGGTGTATTTTCAGGAAATGGTATTTCAGGTAATAATTTTATTCCAAGCGTTGCAGGAACTGGCTCACATACTATTACTTATACATTTACAGATGCAAATGGTTGTTCAGATAGCAAAACCATTAACTTAACAGTAGGAAGTGGGGGATTTATTATTTCTGAATTTTTTTGTGAGGGTGACCCACTATCCTTAGTATCTTATGCAGGTCCTGGTAATCTTGGTGGTAGTTGTAATATAGACCCAAGTACAGTAGTAACAGGTTTTTATGGCCCTACCTATGCTTATGTACCAATGTTTTCATATCCAGGAGGAATTTGTTATTTTGACCCCAACTACCCACTTATAAATACAAATCTGGTAGGAAATGAATTTGTAGAAATTGAAGGGCAAATAAAACCTTTTTGTAATAGTTTTGCTTTTTATTTTAAAAGTTTTGTTCTCAAAAAACCCACCCCAACTATTACAGGTAATTTATCTGTATGTGAGGGACAAACTAATGTAAAATATTCAGTAGTTGTTCCTGTAGGAAGTATTGCTACACACACATATAACTGGACGGTAACAGGTGGAAACATTGTAGGAAGTAGTACCAATAATGAGGTATTCGTAAATTGGGGCATAGGAGGAGTTGGAAGCGTTACAGTTACACAAACCGCCAAATACCCAACATTGGGTAGTGGAGGAGGGCAATGTTCAACAACTCGCATTGCTAATATAACCATAAATTCATTACCAACACCTGTCATATCAGGCGCGGTATCATTATGTGAAAGTGCTACAAATACTATTGTATATAATATTGCCACACCACAAGTCAATCACACATATTCTTGGAATGTATCAGGTGCAGGTGGCGCTATTGTTTCTACTACTGCAACATCTGCTACTGTGAGATGGACAATCGCAGGAACAGGAACAATATCAGTACAAGATACAGATAATATGACTAATTGTATAAATACTGTATCAAGAACCGTTACTGTTAATCCTATTCCAACAGCCACAATTACAGGAAGTATTAATGTTTGCATAAACACAACTAATGTGAATTACAACATTCCTATTATTGCAAGCAGAACTTACCTTTGGAGTTTGCCATCAGGAGGAGGAAACATTGCAAGTGGAGGAACAACCAATAGCGTAAATATTAATTGGACAACAGCAGGAACTTTTAGTGTCCAACTTTTGGAAACTATCAATGCAACAGGTTGTCAAAATATTTACACAAGAAATGTATTTGTAAATCCTTTACCTATTGCTGATATTATTGGGTCTAATGTAGTTTGCGCCAACAGTACAGGAAATAATTACACAAGCTCAGGAAGCACAGCATTATTTTCATATAATTGGACAGTAACAAATGGCACTATCACAAGCGGAGCTGGCACACCTACCATTACTGTAACGTGGAGTAACACCGCAACTGGTAACGTTTCACTTATCAAAACAGACCTTTCAACTGCTTGTGTTTCTTCGGTTAATAATTTTGCAGTTACGATAAATACACTTCCTACACCTGCTATTTCAGGCATAAATTCCCTTTGTGAATTAACTACAGGAGTAAATTATAATACACCAAATAATGCAGGAAGTACCTACAACTGGGTAATTGCAGGGGGTGTAATTACTTCTGCCACTAATCTCAATGCAGTTACTGTAAGTTGGGGAAATGCAGGCGTGGGAACTTTAACTGTTACAGAAACCAATAACAATGGTTGCACAAGAACAACCAGCATTTACAATGTAACAAAAACCCCACTTCCAAATCCTAATATCGTTGGAACGACCACACTTTGCGAAAGTAGCACCTCACAAACATACACAACTGCCAATACCGCAGGGAATGTGTATGCTTGGACAATTACAGGGGGAACAATTACCGCAGGAGCAGGTACAAATAGTATTATGGTTGATTGGGGGCTTGCAGGTGGTAATCCTACCCTCAAAGTACAAGAAACAAATACAACAGGTTGTATCAAAGAAACACCACTTACCAACATTACATTAAACCCACTTCCAACGCCTACGATTTTAGGAAATGCAACAGTTTGTGCATCTTCTGTTACTAATTATAGTGTATTGACTGCTTCTAATCGTTCTTACAATTGGACAGTAACAGGTGGTTCAATAAATTCAGGACAAGGTACCAATCAAATAAATGTAACTTGGGGTACAGGGGCATCTGGGACAGTTTCTGTTACTGAAACAATCACAAACCCAACACCAACTTGTAGTAAAAATGCTTTGCTTAATGTAACCATTAACTCACTTCCTATACCTTCTATTTCAGGTACAAATTCCCTTTGTGAATTAACAACAGGTGTAAGTTACAACACCACAAACAATGTGGGAAGCATTTATACTTGGGCAATAACAGGGGGTGTAATCACTTCTGCCACTAACCTCAATGCAATTACTGTGAATTGGGGAAATGCAGGGATTGGAACATTAACCGTTACAGAAACCAATAATAATGGTTGTGTAAAAACAACAAGTGCTTATAATGTAACCAAAATCTCACTACCAAATCCTAATATTGTTGGGACAACTACACTTTGCGAACTTAGCACTTCACAAACATATATAACCGCTAATACACCAGGAAATACGTATCTTTGGACAATCACTGGTGGAACAATTACTGCAGGTGCGGGTACAAATAGCATAACAGTTGATTGGGGTGGGGTTGGTGGCAATCCTACCCTCAAAGTACAAGAAACAAATGCAGCAACTTGTAGCAAAGAAACACCTGTTACCAGCATCACATTAAACCCATTACCTGTGCCTACAATTTTAGGAAATGCAATGGTTTGTGCATCTTCTGTTAATAATTATAGTGTATTGACCGCCTCCAATCGTTCTTATAATTGGACAGTAACAGGTGGTTCAATAAATTCAGGACAAGGTACCAATCAAATAAATGTAACTTGGGGTACAGGGGCATCTGGAACATTATCTGTTACTGAAACAATCACAAACCCAACACCAACTTGTAGTAAAAATGCTTTGCTTAATGTAACCATTAACCCACTTCCTGCACCTGTTATTTCAGGAAATACAACCGTTTGTGAAAATGCAACAGGTGTAACTTACCAAACTAATAACAATGTTGGATTTACATATAATTGGGTGGTAACAGGCGGATTTATTAGTGCAGGACAAAACTCAAATCAAATCACAGTAACTTGGGGAAGCACTGGGGCTGGTACTGTGGTAGTAACTGAAACATCAGACAAAAATTGTGCAACCACAACCACAACTTATAATGTAAATAAAATTGCATTGCCAAATCCTGTTGTTACAGGTTCTTTAAATATTTGTGCTAATGCAACAGGTATAGCTTACAGCACGCCAAATAATGCAGGTAGTTCTTACGCTTGGTCAATTACAGGCGGAACAATTATTGCAGGAGGCACCACAAATGCTATTACAGTAACTTGGGGAACAGCAGGAACAGGTACGTTATTCGTAACTGAAACCAATTCAACTGGTTGCACCAAAACTTCTAATATTATTAACATTACAAAAAATGCCTTTCCAACACCTATAATTTCAGGAAGTATCTCTGTTTGTGCCAATACAACAGGCGTAATTTACCAAACCAATAACACCGCAGGAAGCACTTTTTCCTGGACAGTTTTAGGTGGATTTATTACTGCTGGAAATAATACAAATCAAATTACAGTAACTTGGGGAACAGTAGGAATTGGTTCTGTAACTGTTTCAGAAACTTCTAATCAAGGCTGTTTGACTACAACATCAGCTTATATTGTTACAAAAAATGCTTTTCCAGCACCTTCTATTTCAGGCAATGTATCTGTTTGTGAAAATGCAACAGGTATCACTTACCAAACCAATAACAATGTTGGATTTACATATAATTGGGTGGTAACAGGCGGATTTATTAGTGCAGGACAAAACTCAAATCAAATCACAGTAACATGGGGAAGCACTGGAGCTGGTACTGTAATTGTAACCGAAACATCAGACAAAAATTGTGCAACCACAACCACAGCGTACAATGTTACAAAAACACTGTTACCAAATCCCACCATTGCAGGTTCGTTGAATGTGTGTGAGTTTTCCAACGCTTCTGTTTATACTGCAAGCACAACAGGGGGGGCTTACAATTGGACAGTTACAGGCGGAACGATTGCATCAGGACAAGGAACTAATCAAATTACTGTAAATTGGGGAGCGCAAGGTGGTGGTTCTGTAAGTGTAATTGAAACAACAGGTGGAGGTTGTATACAAGTAACCCCAACACTCATAAACATTATAAAATTTGCCATACCTAATCCTACCATATCAGGAAATAATGATTTGTGCGAAAATAATACAAATGAAACATATAGCACACCCAACAATCCAGGTAATACATATTCTTGGTCAATTACACCAGGAAGTGGATTTATTACATCAAGTAATAACAGCAGCCAAATAACTGTAAATTGGGGATTAGCAGGAACTGGTTCTTTGACTGTAACCGAAACTAATGCTATTGGTTGTAGTCGTACTTCTAACATTTTTAATGTAACCAAAAACCCTTATCCTAATCCTATTATTGGCGGAAGTAATACTGTTTGTGAAAATTCAGGAGGACATACTTATAATATAATGAGCCAACCAGGACACACTTACAACTGGACAGTTACGGGTGGTTTTGTAACTGCTGGAAATAACACAAACCAAATTACGGTTACTTGGGACGTAGCAGGACTTGGTACATTAGCAGTAACACAAACCTCTAACAAAGGTTGTATTACCACAACACCGATTTTTAATGTTACCAAAAGAGCATTACCTACACCAACCATTACAGGAAATAGTGCAGTTTGTGAGTTTTCAACAACCACTTACAGTGTTACATCAAACGCAAATCGTGTTTATAATTGGGTAGTAACAGGCGGAAATATTACATCAGGACAAGGTACAAATAGTATAACTGTTAATTGGCTTAATGCAAACACTAATCCTGCATCTCCTCCTTCTGTAAAACTTACTGAAACCGTAAATTATGCTGCATCTGCTCCATTTACAGCTATATCTTGCCAAGCTCCTACTGCAACATTTAATATAACCATAAATCCATTGCCTGTACCAAATATATTTGGGAGTTCGGAGGTATGTGCAGGTATTAACTTACAATCAGATGTTATTACCACCACTTATAAATACAGTTATTCAGCACAATTATTGGCTAATATGAATTATGTGTGGAGTATTCCAACCAATAACGGAATAATCACAAATGGCACATCTCCAAATTTGATAACTGTAGAATGGAATAATAACACAACAGTAGGGCAAATAAAATTGGTGCAAACCAGTACGTTATCACCATTTTGTCAAGGCACGACCACTTCAAATATTACCATAAATCCTACGCCTTATACAGATTACACAGTGGCTAATATTTGTTTTGGGGACAATACCACATTTACGCCTGCGGTTATTAATAATGGTTGGAAATACGAATGGCGATTCTCTGATGGCACAACCATTTCCAACACACAAATAGCAGTAAAACAATTTGGACAAGTTGGTAATCAAACTGTAAAATTAATTACTACCAATATTGCAACAGGTTGTACGACTGAATTTGAAAAAGTAATTAAAATATATGCAGTGCCACAACCAACATTTACATATTTAGGTAGTTGTCAAGCAGGCGGAAATTCCCAAACACAATTTACAGATAATTCTACCATTACAACAGGATATACCATTACACAATGGCAATGGGATTTTGGTGATGGAACGCCAATATTTACCACAACCAACCCAGCAACCAAAAACCCGCTTCATAGTTACGCATTACCAGGCGAGTATTTGGTAAAACTTACAGTAAGGGGTGATGTAGTTGCAAGTTGTTCTAAATCATTGACCCAAAAAATAACAATTTTTCCAAAATATACTGTAACACAAGCAGTGCCTTATTATGAAAATTTTGATGCAGGAAAAGGTAATTGGATTGCTTCTGATGATATTGGTAATGTGAAAAATTGGAAACATGGTACCTCAATTGTAGGCAGAAATATTCAACCAAAATATCCAACCGATAAATATTGGGTAGTTGGTATTGATAGCACTTACAGAAATAATGTAAAAAGCTACATAGAAACGCCTTGTTTTGATATTACACAGCTTACCAAACCTATTTTAGCTATGAAAATATGGTCTGATGCTGACAAAGGTGCTGATGGAACTGCTTTGTTTGTAACTTATAATGATGGTGGAACTTGGACAGCAGTAGGCGATACAAGTCAAGGGCTTAATTGGTTTGATGCACGCAATATATTAGCTATTCCAGGCTCAGGAATGACTACTTCCAATGATGTAAAACGTGTAGGCTGGACAGGAAAAACTAATGGTTGGAAAAATGCTTCTTTTGCACTTGATGAGGTACGCCAAACTTCCATTACATCAGGAAATGGTACAGTGCGTTTTAGGTTTGCTTTTGCTTCTAATGGAGATAATCCTGTAAATAATTGGGACGGTTTTGCAGTAGATAGTGTTTTTGTAGGCGAAAGAAATAGAAGGGTTCTTATTGAAAACTTCACTTCTACCCAAAATATAGCGGTTTCTGAATATAGTGCAATGGAAAATATTGCCAATGTTATTACAAATGAAACTATATTATTGCAATATTTCCCAACATTTGCAGAAACCAACCGACTAAGCCAAGATAATACTGCTGACCCAGGAGCAAGGTCATTGCTTTATGGCATATCAAGCGTGCCACGTGGAAGTGTTGATGGAAAATCAAAAACACAAGTCGCCCCTTCTACGTGGGTTAATAATGAGTTTCTTAGAAGAAGTCTTGTGCCTGCACCTTTTAATATCACAATAACTTTCCCAAGTTTGCCTGCTGATAAACTTAATATCAAGGCAAATATTACCACAAACATTGCTAATAATAAACCGCTTATCATTCACACTGTGATTGTGGAAGAAACCGTTGCAACAAATAATTCTAACGCACCTGTGGTGCTTCGCAATGTTGTAAAACGTATGCTACCAAGTGCTGCGGGAACTTTTATTCCCAGACGACAACGCAATGTAGGTGATGCAGAAACTTTTGAAATTGCGTGGTCTTTGTATGATGTGGCACAATCTAATGGTGCTAATCCTCGTATTTATGATTGGAGCAAAGTAGCGGTTGTTATATTTATTCAAGATGATGAAAGCAATGAGGTTTATCAAGCAGTTTTTGCAAAACCTAATGTTTTACCAAATATTATTTCAGCAGTTGAAAGTGCAACCCAAACCCATAACCAGGCTATTATAGCACCTAATCCTGCAATAGATGAGGTTTTTGTTGGTTTTGAAGAAAAAACGTTGAATGATTATAACATTGATATTGTGGATAATTTTGGGAAATTAGTATATCAAAATGCTTGGACTGCAGAAGAAAAAGGTATTAGATTTAGTGTAAAAAATTTCGCAAAAGGCATTTATTTTGTACGAATTTATGACACCAGAAAAAATCTAATTGTTACCAAGAAAATGATTGTTCAATAACTTTTTCCTAAAAATTGGCAATGTGAAATTTCCGTTGCAAAATTGGTTTGTTCTTGTTTGGCGAGGACACCCAACAAGGTTAATATCCTCGTTTGGTGTCCCCACAAACGATTTTATCTAAAAAGTCCAACAAATTTTTCACAGAAACAATTTTTATATATTCATAAAAAAAATCAAAAAAAATGCTTTTTTTTGCAATATTGAATTTTAAACCTTAAATTTTGATTTTTCTTTATGAAAAAATTATCGTATTCAGTTTTTATATTTTTATTTTTGGTGTTTGCTTGCAACAACAGCGAAAAAAGTACCACCCAAAAAATGTTGGAAGTGGGCGAAACATTGCTTAAAGTAATTGATGAATTTGAACAAGCTCGTGGCAAAATGATGCAAGTGGTAAGTGATTTTGCAACAAACATTGAAAAATATGTTACCGAAAATCCTAAAAATATAGCTCAAACTGCTGATAAATGGGAGAAAGATTGGAATGTAGTGGCTGAACAAATCAAAGAATTGGAAAATAAATACAACAACGTTGAAAAAAACTCAAATACTTATTTTAACCAACTTTACGCACTAACAGATAATATTCAAAACCACGATTTGAGAGAATCAGAGGAGAAAAAAAACAAAGAACTTCGCAGTCATTGGGACGTGGTTACGAGTGAAGCAAATGCGGATATGGAAAAAATTAGAAGTATATTGAAAGAAGGTAATGATTTCAAAAATGTGCTAATGTCAAGTGCAATTCGCGCCAAAATAGATGATAACATTACCCAAATAAAAGGCATTTCAAGGAAAGCAAAAGATATTTTGTCTGCATTAAGCAAATTTTCTATTGATGGAAAAAAAGTAATAAGAGGCGAAAAAGTTGCTTTAAAAACACCAAAACAAGAAACCAAAAAAGAAGCTGAAAACGAAAAAAACATTAAAGAAACTGAACGCACAAATGGCGTAGTAGAAAACAATTTGATTGAAGAAGTTACAGCATCAAGTTTTCTAAAAGATAATTCAACTCAATATCGCCCTGAAAATGTGATTGATTACAACCTTCAAACGTGGTGGTCACCTTCTTCTTCTGAAAATTACAAAGATGAATGGCTTTTGTTTCAATTAAAATCAAGTCAAAATATCCAAGCTGTTCAAATTTTGAATGGTTCTTATTACCCTGATTATCCTAAAATGGGTGATATTTTTAAGAAAAATTATCGTGTAAAAACCATTCAACTTACTTTTGATGATGATGAAAGCGAAATTGTTTCGCTGGAAGATACCCAAAAAACACAAAAAATCACGCTCAAAAAAACCTACAAAGCAAAGAAAATAAAACTCACTATTCTTGAAGTATATCCATCTGAAAAATGGAAAGATGTTTGTATTTCACATTTTGCATTTTTAAGTTAAAAAAAAATGCGAATGTGATGTTTCACAGGCATAAATGCTCATACTTTACATAAAAAATCGTAACAATATGTATAGAATGTGCATTTATGCCTATTTTTAATTTATTTCTTATTTGTTGGATTTTATTTTGTATGAATATTCGTGTCTATTTATCCACGTGTTTTCTCCTTCAAACTGAATATCTTTTTTCCTTTTAAAAATGGTTTTGCTGATGGTGTATGTGTGTCTGAATATAGCGTTTTTATTATCGTTTCCATCTTTCCCTTTTTCTTCTGCGATAATTTCCATTTCACCATTTTTTAGCTTTTTTTTGGATTTTATGGCTTTTTTTCCAATGAATTTTCCATCAATAGAAATGGTCAAAGTGTCTGACGAATTTGCTTTTGGTTCGTTGGGATAAATATTTGAAAAAATAAATTGCTTTGTTTTTCCAAGTTGTTTTATTTCCAAATTTGCAGGCATACTGTATGATTTGCCAGAAGTATAATCCAAATAAGTTAAAGTGCCTTCCCAACTGCCAACCAAAATTTTGAAATCTTTTGAGGAAGTTTTAGCATTTTGTTGTGCATTGATTGATTTTATTGCGAACAACATAAAAAATGCTGTAAAAATAATAACCTTGATTTTTAATTTTGTTATTGTTTTTAATTTTGTCATTGTTTTTGATTTTAGGAATTGGTAAATTTTTTAAATTGGGAACACGGATTTTACGGATTAACACAGATTTTCACGGATTTCTTTTAATACATTTAAGAAAATATCCAAATTGAAAATTCCTCATTCTTCAAATGAAGAAATTAGGCTGTTTAATTCCTAATTCCTCATTCTTAATTCCTAATTTTCAATTCCTCATTTTTAATTCCTAATTCTTACAAATAGTTTTCTAATGTTTCCTCAAATAATTTTTTAGCATCTTGGTCATTTATCCAAATGGCATTATCGCATTTGAAATTTTCGGTTGTAACGTGTCCAATTTGTAAAAAATCTTCAAAATTATTTTCTTTCAAAAATTCTTCAAAATGTACTTTGTTTTCAGGTTTTACCGAAACAATTATCCTGCTTTGTGCTTCCCCAAAATAAAAAGCATCTTTGCGAATGTCTTTTAAATTTGCAGGTTTTTGTACCTCAAAACCCAAATTATACTGAAAACTGCTTTCTGCCAACGCAACAAATAATCCGCCATCTGACAAATCGTGTGCAGATTGAATCATTTTTTTGCGGATTAAATCAAATACAATTTTTTGTACTGCGATTTCATTTTTTAGGTCAAAATATGGTACAGGACTTTGTTTTTCGCCAATATAATTATACAAATATTCAGAACTTGAAATATCATTTTGATTTTTTCCTAATAAATAAATTAAATCATCAGCTTGTTGAAATGACAATGTGGTTTGGAAACTCAAATCCTCCAAAAGCCCCAACATTCCAATCGTAGGCGTAGGAAATACAGGTAATTTTTCGCCTTTTTCGTTGGTATATTGGTTATAAAAACTCACATTTCCACCTGTTACAGGCGTACCAAGTGCTTCACAAGCATTTTTAATGCCTTTTACTGCATTTGCAAATTGCCAATAAACTTCTGGATTATAAGGATTGCCAAAATTCAAATTATTGGTAATTGCCAAAGGCTCACCACCTGCACACACCACATTGCGGGCAGATTCGCACACTGCAATCATTGCCCCAATTTCAGGATTAGCTTGCACATATTTACCATTGCAATCTACTGCCATCACAAGTGCTTTTTCGGTTGCCTTGCCTTTTGGCGATTTTACCAAAACCACACCAGCATCAGCAGGGCGATTGATGCCCAAATTCGCAGTTCCTACCATACTGTCATATTGTTCATAAATCCATTTTCTTGAACAAATATTGAGGTTGGAAAACAAGAATTTCGCAATTTTTGGGAAATCATTTTCTTGTGGTTGTGGGATTGCATTTATATCAAAGTTTTTTAATTTTTGAAAATAATCAGGTTCTTTTTGTTCCCTTTTATAAATGGGAGCGCCACCACCCAAAACTAAACTTTCTGCTGGCAAATCTGCAACTAATTCGCCTTTGTGATAAAACAAAAGCCTTTTTGTGTCGGTAACTTCGCCAATTTGGACACAATGCAAATCCCATTTTTCAAAAATATCTAAAATTTCTTTTTCTCTGCCTTGTTTTGCAACCACAAGCATACGTTCTTGGCTTTCAGAAAGTAGCATTTCCCACGCTTGCATATTTTTTTGACGCAAAGGCACTTTATCCAAATTGATAATCATTCCTGCCTCGCCTTTTGCACTCATTTCAGCAGTAGAGCAGATAATTCCCGCAGCACCCATATCTTGCATACCAATTATTAAATCTTTTTCAATAATTTCAAGAGATGCTTCTAATAATAATTTTTCTTGGAAAGGGTCGCCTACTTGCACCGCAGGCAAATCATTTAAAGAATCTTTTGTAATATCTTTGGAGGCAAAAGACGCACCTTGTATGCCATCTTTTCCTGTTGCACTTCCCACAATAAAAACAGGATTTCCAACACCAAAAGCAATCGCAGAGGCAGTTTTTCCAATCTCAACAATACCAGCAGAAAACGCATTTACAAGCGGATTAACATTATAACAATCATCAAAATACACTTCACCAGCCACCGTAGGCACACCAAACGCATTGCCATAATCGCCAATACCTTTTACAACACCTTTTAATAAATATTTGGTGCGGTCTTGTGTCAAATCCCCAAAACGCAAAGTATTCATTTGAGCAATAGGTCTTGCCCCCATTGTAAAAATATCTCTATTGATGCCTCCCACGCCTGTCGCAGCACCTTGATAAGGTTCTAAGGCGGAAGGGTGATTGTGTGATTCTATTTTGAATGCACAAGCCAAATCTTCGCTTATTGCAACAAGACCAGCATTTTCTTGTCCTGCTTCTGCCAAAACGCCTACTTTTTTATCTTTGGAAAAAGGCGAAGGCATTGCATTTTTGGGTAGAGTTTTGAGGTGAAGAATTGAATTTTTGTAACTACAATGTTCGCTCCACATCACCGAATAAGCACTTAGTTCGGTAAAATTAGGATTTCTTCCTAATATTTCTTCTATTTTTTGAAATTCCTCTGGCAAAAGCCCCAATTTTTGAGCGGTTTCTATGGTTGTCATTTTTTTAAAGTGGTAAAATTATGAATGTGTAAAAATACACAAAAAACATAATTTTTTTAAAAAAT
>JAAFIN010000013.1 GCA_013297825.1 Cytophagales bacterium | reverse complement strand
GGTAGTTTGCATTTTACACTTTGAAACTTAATTTAAAATTATCAAAAATACTGCTTTTTTTTGTATTACAAGCTATTTGAAGCTAAATTTTATATATAACAATAGAAAATATTGCAACAATACCATTCTTAATTCCTAATTAAAATGTTAAAAACCTCTGACGCAGTTTTAAAAGAAATCAAAGAAAGTAAATTTTCGCCTGTATATTTTCTGCACGGTGATGAAAATTTTTTTATTGATAAAATTTCTGATGCCTTAGAACAAAGTGTTTTGCCTGAAAGTGAAAGAGGTTTTAACCAACATATTTTTTATGGAAAAGATATAAATTCCATTCAGATATTGGGACAAGCTCGCCAGTATCCTATGATGTCAGATAAGCAATTTGTGTTGATAAAAGAAGCACAACAAATAGGAGATTTTGGGCAAGAAGGCAATTTTGCACAATGGGAAAGTTATCTGAACAATGCCCCTACTTCTACCGTTTTGGTGCTTGCACACAAACACAAAACTTTGGCAAAAAACACCAAAATTTATAAATTATTAGAAAAAAACGCAACCGTTGTAGAAAGCAAAAAAATATACGAAAATCAAGTTCCTGCGTGGATTGTGGATTATTTGAAACCTCACAAAAGAGATATTTCTTCACAAGCTACCCAACTTTTGTTGGAAGCACTTGGGGCAGATTTGGGAAAAATTGCCCAAGAATTGGATAAATTGATGCTGAATATTCCAGCAAATACCAAAATAGACCCACAAGCAATAGAAATGTATATTGGCATTAGCAAAGAATATAATGTATTTGAATTTCAGAAAGCAATCGCAGAACGCAATGCTTTGAAAATTCAACAAATTATTCGTTATTGGGAAGCAAACCCAAAAAAACAATCACTTATTCCAACACTTGCTTTATTATTTGGTTTTTTTTCAAAAGCATTGGTTTTTTATCAAGAAAAAATCGCAGGAAAAGCTAATGATGATTACCATCTTATGAATGTGATGCGAGTAAATAATTTATATAATTATCGTATTTTGGTTAATAATTATTCTATGCAAAGTCTTAAAAAAATCGTTGCAAAGGTCGCAGAGGCAGATTTACAATCAAAAGGCATTATGCCTGTGGCGGATAGTAGCGAAAGTGTGATTTTGAGTATTTTGGTGGAGAATATTTTAAATGCGTAAATTTTGACATAACCCTGCTTAACATTTCATAGGCATAAATGCCTATGCTATACATATTTTATGTAAAGGATAGGCATTTATACCTATTTTTAAATTAAAAAACGAAAAAACCTTTTTCCAATGGAAAAAGGTTTTTTTAGTTTTTTCTTCAACTAGCTATGCATTAAGTTCTAATCTCTTAAAGTATTTGTAGCTAAAATTATGCCAATTTCAAAAAATTAGCCCCCTAACCCCCAAAGGGGGAATTTTATAATTTTGTCTTAGTGTAAATTACTTTGTAAAACCCAAAAACTCGTTTTTGGTGTTATCTTCTTTAAATTTCCCACTATAATACGTTGTAATCGTGCTACTATTAACATCTTGCACACCACGAGAAGCCACGCAAAGGTGGTCAGCTTCTATAATTACCGCAACATCTTGTGTGCCAAGAGCGGATTTTAGAGCCTCTCCTATTTGATTTGTAAGGCGTTCCTGCACTTGTGGGCGTTTTGCATAATATTGTGCAAGGCGATTAAGTTTAGAAAGACCAATTACTTTTCCATTGGCAATATATGCAATGTGTGCCCTTCCCATAATAGGCACAAAATGGTGTTCGCAAGTAGAATAAATGGTAATATCTTTTTCTACAATCATTTCCTGATATTTGTATTTATTCTCAAAAAGCGTCATTGCAGGTTTTTTTGCAGGATTTAATCCTCCAAAAATCTCCTGAACATACATTTTGGCAACTCTGCGAGGCGTACCATTTAGACTGTCATCGGTAAGGTCTAAACCTAATATTCCCATAATTTCCCTAAAATGAGCCTCAATTTTATCTATTTTTTCGGTATCTGTTAGCACAAAAGCATCATCACGCATAGGCGTATCAAGCGAGGTAGCCACGTGTTCATCACCCAAATCTTCATTGTTTTTGTCCTCATTTTTTTTGTCTTTATGATTGTGGCAATTACAATTTTCTTCGTGGGAGTGATTCATCGTTTTGTGGTTATTATTTGGAGAAAAACCATTGTTGGTTAATAACATAATTGAACAGTGTGTGTAGTGTAAAAAATGTTTTTATAAAAAAATACAAAAAAGTGGTTTTTTATAAAAAAGTTAAAAAAATATTTTGAATGGTAAATTATAAATTATGAATTGTAAATTATAAATGAAATAGCCATTTTTAAGTCGTATTTTACAAAAATTCAAATTGAAATATTTAATTTTTCATTCGTATAAGTAACGTTTTTATGAAGAAAATTGTTTAAAAAATTTAGTTTTATAACTTTTTACGAATTAAAAACCTTAATAAAACTTTTGGAGGGTTTAAAACCCTCCAAAAGTTGAAAAAATCGTTGATATTTATTTTTTCCTCAAATCAGTAATCAATTTGACAGCACCTGTTTTTTTGTCTGTGTCAAATTCAGCAAGAGGATTGCCATTTTTATCTTTCAAAATCGTAGTAACAATATTTCCTGAAACAAAACTTTCAGCACTTGTATCAGTTGGTAATTTTAATTTAGAAGATGCCTTTGCGATATTATCATCTATTACTTTTTGGGAGGCATTTTTTTCTTCTACCAAGTTGATTGTTTGGTTTTTGTCTTTTGCTTGCACAATCATCAAAGGTACATCAGCTTTCAGTTCCTTACCACCTTCCACAAAATTAAGGTTTTTGGCATTTGCAGTAAAAACTTTTGCACCTACTTCAATAGGTATGGTTTGGCGACGAGTTTGGTCTAAACTTAATTCTTGTGTGCTTTTAGAACCATCTGGATTTTGAATATCAAGTTTAAATTTTTTAACACCTTTGGCGGTGCTGTTATTTTGGAAAATTACATTGATTTTTTGTGCGAAAAGTGAAGTTGTTAAAATAATATTTAACAAAAACAGAGCAATTAAAAAGACAGTTTTTTTCATTTTTTTGAAAAATGTTTAAATAATAAAGTATTTAGAAATCTAATTGACTAACAAGATAAATATTCATTTTGTTAGAAAAAATGTATTCATTCCTAATTCCCAATTCCTAATTCTTAACTTCGCCTTTTATGTCATAATGTCTGTCTGCAATCCAAATTCCTGTTTGCGAGCCTTTTATTTGATAATTTTTTACGATATTATTTTCTGTTTGGAGAATTAACGTTCTTTGTGCGTGATAAAGGTAATTATTATCATTGTAAGTAATTTCAATATTTTTTTCGGTGGGTGAAATGTGTTTTACTTGAAATTTTTGGGTGTGAAGATTTTGTTTTTTAGAAATATAAACTTCTTCTTTTTCGGTTTTGGTTACATCATATTGTCCCCAAAGCACAGGTTTATTGAGGTTATTTTCCAAAAAAAAGTGTAATTCATTATCCCAATTTTTGATATGAAGTTCTTTGGAAGTAGTATTATTTTGCTCATCAATAATTACTTTTTTGACCAAAGGATTTTTTGATTGGGTTTCTTTTACAACAATTCCAATAAATTTTTGAAGGTCAAAATATTTAGCTTCTGTATTTTTTAATGAATTTTCATTTTCTCCACAATTTGTCAAAAAAAGCAAACTACAAAGAAAAATCAAGGAAAAAATTATATTTTTATGTTTGATATTTGTCATTATTTATAAAAAGTTTTTTTTTAGATACTTTATTAAAACAGAAAAAAATCATAATAAGTTTCTTTTTAAATGATGAATGATAAATGATGAATGAGAACAGCCAAACAGCCAGATTCTTTCAGAATAACACCCCAAATAAAAAAACAAAACCTTTTTCCAAAATCTGAAAAAAGGTTTTATTTTTTAGTGTAAATTATGAATAACAAATTAAATAAAAAGAAATAGAAAAATTTTCTGTTAATTCCTAATTCTTAATTTATAATTCCTAATTTATTATTGTCCGCCACGCGCAGCATAAAGGATATTTCTTGCTTCTGATTCACGCAATTTGAGTTTTACGTCAGTTACAACGCCTACTTTAATATCGCGGTGCATTTTCAAAGAAACAATAAGACCATCTTTTTTGCCTTCACCAAGTTTAACACGTTCTTGAACCACAAATTTAGGAATGTCTTTTGATTCAATAAAAACGTCATCTACTTGGATTTTAGGTTCTTTACCAAATTTTGCCATAAGCTTTTTGGTAGGAGGACCTATAAAAATATACGTGGTTAGCGATTTTTCTTCAAGTTTTTGCAACTGACTTGCAGATGGAAAAGATTGCTCCACCATAATATTGGTTTCACGCAATACAGTAGTAACCATGAAGAAAAACAAAAGCATAAACACGATATCAGGCAATGATGCGGTAGATATAGCGGGTAGCGGTTTTGATTTTTTGCCAAATCCTCCCATAGTTTTATTTTTTTGGTTTAATTTTTTAGTTTTTTTAAAAAATCCTAAAAATAATGTTATTTTAAAACAATACTATTTTTAGGAATTTTTGATTATTCTTCTACTTTTGTAGGTTCAGCTTCAGAAATACGCTCAGGATATTCCAATTTAGCATCAAAATATTTTTCAATAAAAAGTTCCTTAGCTGATGCTCTTGCTTGTTTGTAAGCCTCTATACGTTTTCTTTCATAATCAGACATACCTTTTGGGTCTTTTTTATGGTTAACATTTAGATACTTTCTTACTGACGCAGGTTCTTGCATAGCTTCTGCAAAATTTTGTGCTTTTTTCACAAGAATTGGGTCATCCATTGCTTTTTTCTCATTGAATTTTAGATATTCATCAAGAGGCATTTTCAAAAATTCAGCACGAAGTTCATTATAAGCACCTTTGATTTCGTCAAGCACTCTTAGATAAGTTTTATATTGTGTAGCCCTATCTGTTTTGTACGAAACTACCGCCTCTTGTGGATTATCAGAAGATTCAGGGTCTTTTCCATTGTTTGTAACAAATTTTTTGATGCCTTTACGAAGAGCGTCCATTCTGCCAGATTCTTCTTCTACAAGCAACTGATTGCGTGAATTAACCAATATGGTATATACATTTTTCTTATTAACTTCTACTACCACATCTCTCTGCTCTTTTTCTCTTTTAGGAGGGAGAATAATACGAAGACCTTTATCAGATGCAATCGTAGTAGTTACCAAGAAGAAAATCAATAAAAGAAACGCTATATCAGCCATTGAACTTGCATTTATCTCTTGTGCTGCTGCTCTACCTTTTTTTTTCAACATAATAATTTATGATTTTTTTAAAAGGTTAAAATTAATTAAAAAAACTTTTTATCCATCCCCAAATCCAAGCTGCTTGAACACCAGTTATTAGGATATATACCACATAAAAAGCTCCATCAGTAAATTTTAAAGCAAAAGAAGATACTTCAAAAGTACCTTTTATTTTTTTAAACTCTTCAGTTACTGTACCATCAGCTAGAAAATAAAACACCAAAAACACCAAAAAGATGATTCCTGCTGAAATCAAACTTCGCATCATGCTTTTTGGATCGGTTGCCAATGATACAACAAAACCGCCTAAAATTGCTAAAATTACCAATATGATAAATAAGTATGAGGCATACAAAAATATATCAGTAGAAGTAGCAACGCCTGTTTCGGTTGTAGCATACATGATAAAACCAATCACAATAGACAATACTGCTATTGCATAAGAGGCATATCCATTATATTTTTTGATAAGTTCCATATCAGTTGTAAATATTTTTTGTTTTTTAAAAAGTTAAAAGAAATATACTTTGTAGAAAGTGGTCAGTAATCAGTAGTCAGTAAAAATACCAAACAGCCAAATACATTTTTTTGTGAAAAATTCACTTATAAAAAGCATACAAATCAAAAATTTAATTATTTACGACCATGAGCCACCAAAATATCAATCAAAGTAATAGAAGAATCTTCCATTTGTGCAACGATAGAATCTACTTTGCTCACGATATAGTTATAAAGGATTTGGAGGATAATTGCCACAATAAGACCAGCAACCGTCGTCAAAAGTGCAACTTTGATACCACCCGCAACGATAGTTGGTGAAATATCACCCAAACGTTGGATTTCGTCAAATGCTTGAATCATACCCACAACAGTACCCAAGAAGCCCAACATAGGTGCAAGTGCGATGTACAATGAAATCCAAATAAGTCCTTTTTCCAAACGTGACATTTCCAAAGAACCATACGCAACTACTGATTTTTCTACCATATCCAAACCTTCGTCATAACGCATCAAACCTTGTGCATAAATAGATGCAACAGGACCACTTTGATTAACCGCATAATCTTTTGCAGCTTTTACGCCACCATTTTTTAGTGCAGTTTCAATGTTTTGTGTGAATTTTTTGGTGTTTGTACCAGAAAGGTTCAACGTGATTACTCTTTCCAAAGCTACCGCAAGACCAAGAATTAAACAAAGAATAACGGGAGTCATATAAATCCAGTCACCTTCAATGAATTTTTGTTTGATAACTTGGTGAAAAGTTTGGTCAGCAACTTTAGCATCTTTAGTTTCAGCGTCAGGTGTTTTCACATCTTGTTCTACTTTTTTATCTTCCTCTTTTTTTTCTTCTTTCTTCTCTTCTTTTTTACCTTCTTCTTTTTTATCCTCTTTTTTTGTGTCTTGTGCATAAGAAGCAGTCATGCTACCAAAAGTCAAGCACAAGCCAAGTGATAACACAGCGAATAGTTTTTTCATACTGTTGGATTTTGTTTATTTTGTGTGTTTAAAAATTGTTGTTGAAATTTATTTAGAAAATTTAATTAAAATAAAGTCGCAAATTGGTAATTTTTTTTGAATTAAAAAATACAAACAAAGTTTTTATTCATTAAATAATACAAATTATTGTTTTTTTTGTTGTATTTTATAATAAAAAAATCTTTAATTTATTTGTGTGCATAGAATTAAAATTATTCTTGTTTTTAAATCAAAAAAATTAAGCCCTCAAAGATAAAATACAATCACACAAAAATCAAAATGATTTTTAATTTTTTTTAGTTTTTTTTTAATTTTTTTAATTTTTCTTAAAATTTCTTTAATTTTTTTCCAACCAATTTTTATTTTTTGCTTTTCTTTTTGTAAAAACAACTAAATTTTTAGTTATCAAATACATTTTAAATTCTTCTATTTTAATTTTATGTTTTCATATAATCTCCTTTTGTATTTAAGAGGGTAAGTAACAAAGGTAAAAGTAAAGTACAAAAATACAAAAACAACCAAAACATAGTTTTTTTTAGAAAAATCTTCTTTTTGCAGTCTTGTTGTTGCAAATATAACTAAAAATTTAGTTATGCAAATATTTTCTAAAAAAAATAATATTTTTTTTCTCTGACAATTTTGTGTAATGTGTTAAATTTATCTTTTATTTTCTAATATAGAATATTGATAATCAAACCTATAAAGTTTTTAAAACCTTATAGGTTTGTAACCCCACAAAAATTGTCAGATAACCCCAATTATTTTGTATATGCCAAAATATAAAAATTTTTATTTCAACAAAAACTTTTGCAAGTTTATCAATGCCCAAAGACGATTATAATAAAAATTATGTCCTTTAAAAAACATTTTTTTCATTTGTTCAATAGGTTCAGGTTTTAGTAAATTGGTTTTAGCAATATTTTCAGGACTTAAATATTCATCAATCAAAAATTTTAAATCGCCTTTGAGCCAATCCGCCAAAGGAATTGAAAATCCGTGTTTTGGACGTTGGAACATTTTTTCTGGGACATATTGATAAAGCACTTTTTTCAAAAGATATTTTGAAATATTACCATTTTTTTTGAGGTTTGGATTTAAGTTTAACGCAAATTCTACAAGCCTGTGGTCTAAAAGTGGCACACGTGTTTCCAATCCATAACGCATACTTGCCCTGTCAATTTTTACCAAAAGGTCATCAGGCAAATAATATTTTGCATCAAAAAGGGCTTGCTGTTCTTCTGCACTTATTTTGCGTGGCGTATTGGGCGAAGTATAAAGTTCCCAAAGTGGAGCTTCTAAAAACAGATTTTGGATTTCTTTTTTTGAAAATAAAAATTGTTCTTGCGAAAAAATATGACTAAAAATTTCCTCTTGTTTGGGGTATTTTACCAATCTTGAGGCTTTTTGCATACTTGCACTTTTGGAAAACCCAAAAATTCCGCCCAATGGATAACGCATTATTCCCCCTAAAAAACCCTCTTTTAAGCGTTTTGCCCACGTATAACTGCCATAACCTAAGAACAATTCATCACCACCATCACCGCCCAAAACCACTTTTACGTGTTTGCGAGCAAGTTGCGAAACAAGCATTGTAGGAATGGCAGAACTATCTGCATAAGGCTCATCATACACATTCAGCAGTTGCGGAATGAGATTTTGGGCATCTTGGACAGAGGCAGTAAGTTCGTGATGTTGAGTGTTCAAATGCTTAGAAACTTGCCTTGCGTAATCTGCTTCATTGTGTTTGGCATCATTAAAAGCAATAGAAAATGTATTTAATTTTCCTGTTGGCATTTGTTTTGAGGCAAAAGCAGTAACAATGCTGGAATCAATGCCTCCACTTAGAAAAACACCAAGCGGAACATCACTAATAAGCTGATATTCTACAGAACTTTCCAAAAGTTTTTCCAAATGTTTTTTGGCATCTTCTTCTTTATTCAAAAGAAAAAGTTTTTTTTGGGTATCTTTTGTATAAATTTTTTGGCTAATATCCCAATAATGTTGTTTTATGATACCATCTTTATCAATTTTGAGCCAAGCACCAGCTTCTAATTTATGGATATTTTTGTACGCAGAATGTGGTGCAGGAATGTAACCCAAATGCAAAAAACTTGACAAAGCAGTTTTATTGTATTCTTGGGTAATTGGTAAAGCCAACAAAGATTTGAGTTCAGAAGCAAAAGCCAAATTTTCTTCGTCCCAATAATAATAAAGCGGTTTTATACCTACCCTATCACGCACCAAAAGCAAAGATTTTTCTACTCGGTCATACAACGCAAAGGCAAACATTCCATTGAGTTGATACACCATATTAAAATTATTTTTTGAAAATAATTCCAATATAACCTCTGTATCGCTTGTTGTTTTGAGTTTATAAGAAATTTGTTTTGCAAGCTCTTTATAATTATAGATTTCGCCATTAAAAACCACCACATAACGCTCATCATGCGAAAACATTGGTTGGTTTGCCTTTTCTGACAAATCCAAAATACTTAATCTACGATGTCCAAGCCCTACAAGTCCATCAGCAAAAAATCCATCAGCATCAGGCCCTCTATGCTTGATAGCATTGGACATATTTTTTAAATGATTTTCTTGAAAATATTGATTAGGCGAATAAAATCCTACAATTCCACACATTAAAGTTCAAAAGTTTAAAAGTTCAAAAGTTTAAGGTTTAAGGTTTAAGGTTCAAAAAGTTTAAAGTTTAAAAAGTTCAAAAAGTTCAAAGTTTAAAAAGTTTAAGGTTTAAAAAAATCTAAAAGTTCAATCCTTTAATCCTGTAAATCCTGCTCCTATTTGTATTTAATCTTGTTAATCTTTAAATCCTGAAAATCCTGTTTCAGACTTTGTTTATTTCATTTACCATTCCTAATTCCCCATTCCTAATTCTTAATTAAAAAAAACGCCTGCAAAGATACTTTGAAATTTTTTTTTATTGTTAAAATAGTTGAAAAATTAAGGCAATTTTTTTTGAATGGTTATTATATTATGGTGTCATTCTGAAAGAATCTGGCTGTTTGGCTGTTCCCAGCAGGAAAACAGCCAGATTCTTTCAGAATGACAAAATAGTTTTCTTTCTTTTTTTTAAAAAAAAATATAAATTTTTGTGAAAAATTAAAAAAAAGGTAATATTTTTGTGCATCTGTTAAGAAAATTAAGTACAAAATTTTGAAATAATTTTGTTTATAAAATTTTTATACAAAGTCATTATCAAATAGCCAAAAAACACAATAAAATATAAACTCTTATGCGATTTCTTACAATTCTTGTGATATTATGCACAATTCAATATCACACACAAGCCCAAAAACTCACAAAAGAAGAAGAAAAACAACTAAAAGCTGAACTCAAAGAACTTTCTAAAAATCCTGAAAAATTTAAGAAAGCAAAACAAGAAAATGATTATCTAAACCAAAAATATACCCAACAAAGGAAAGATGTTGATTTTAAACAAAATGAAATCGTTGTTCTTGCAAAACAAAAAGAGGACAAAATTCTAAAAGAACACGCTATAGAAACTGAAATTTCATTTAATAAAAATGAAAGCGAAAACAAAAAAAATTACGCAAATTCTAACCGTACCGAAAATATCGTTTATCGTGTGCAAATAGGGAATTATAGAAACCCTGAAATCCAAAACTTTTTGGAAAAAAATCCTGATAGCAATAATTTCGTAGTGGAAGACGCTGTTGGTGGAAAACGCTATATTTTGGGTGAATTTACCACACAAGAAGAAGCTCGCAGTCTTAGCTCTTTGTTTATTGCAAAAGGCGGACAATCATTTGTAATTGCTTATCGCAATGGAAAACGCCTTAATAATTTGAAAGAATTGAAAAATAAATAATTTAGGGGAAAGGAGAAAGGTGTCAGGGAAAAGTATAAAACAGCCAAAAATACATTTTTTTAAACTGTATTTTTGGCTGTTTTTATTTTTCATAAAAAATCTTCAAAAACTAAAAAATCTTCCTCAAAAGCCTCAATTTTGGTAGGAATAAAAGGTAAAATTGGGGCTTTTATACCATTTCCCAATATTTTATTTGTTTTCCAAATGCGAACTTCATCAAAAAGATTATTTTGAATAAAATCATTCAATAAATAACTGCCACCTTCTACCAAAATAGACTGGATTTTTTGCTCATACAAATATGTAAGAATTTCATCTAAAATTGTATACTTTTTATCATTTGTTTCATTTTGATTTTCTAATTTTACAAAAAAAAGATTTTCTTGTTGTTCATTTTTCAAAAAATTAAAAATAAAAGTTTTTGTTGAATTATTAAAATTCGTATCAAAAATATGAAAATCAGCAGGAATTTTTAAATATTTGTCTATCACAATCCTAACAGGTTGATTGCCTTGCCAAAGTCTTGCGGTAAGTTTTGGATTATCTACAAGGGCAGTATTTGTGCCTATCATTATGCTTTGTTCTTCTGTACGCCATTTATGCGTAATATATTGCGATAATTTTCCGCTTAATTGTGTACGCAAATGATTGTCAGGTGCAATAAAACCGTCTTTGCTTTCCGCCCATTTAAGGACAATATAAGGACGTTTTTTTTCCATAAAAGTAAAAAAACGTTTGTTCAATTTTCGTCCTTCTTCTGCTAAAATTCCTGTTTCTACTTCAATATTTGCTTCTTTGAGCCTTAAAATTCCTTTTCCTGCCACAAGCGGATTGCTGTCAGTGTTACAAATAACCACTTTTTTGGGTTTTATATTCACTAAAAGTTCTGCACAAGGCGGTGTTTTTCCAAAATGCGAACAAGGTTCTAAGGTAACAAAAAACGTACTTTCGTGTAATATTTGATTTAATATTTCAGGATTTTTATATTTTTGTTGGGCATTTTTTACTGCATTTACTTCTGCGTGAGCTTTTCCGTATTGTTCGTGATAACCTTCGCCAATGATTTCGTTGTTATACACGATTACACAGCCCACCATAGGATTAGGGGCAACATTTCCAAAACCAAATTGTGCTATTTGTAAAGCACGTTGCATAAAAAAGTTCAAAAGGTTCAAAGTTCAAAAGGTTCAAAGGTTCAAAAGGTTCAAAGGTTCAAAGGTTCAAAAGGTTCAAAAGGTTCAAAGTTCAAAAGGTTCAAAGTTCAAAAGGTTCAAAGTTCAAAAGGTTCAAAGTTCAAAAGGTTCAAAGTTTAAAAGGTTCAAAGTTTAAAAGTTCAAAATGTATTTCCTGACACCTTTCTCCTGACACCTTTCTCCTGACACCTTTCTCCTGACACCTTTCCCCTGACACCTTTTCCCTTTTCTCCTGACACCTTTTTATTTTCTACTTTCTCCTTAATTTAGCCAAAGCATTATAAATTTTTTCCAAATCAAAAGAATTTATATCTTCATCAGGTTCTTCACACAACATCATCAAAAAGTTATCTTGTTGATTGCCCAAGCGGTGAGCCTCTGTGTAGGGTGTTTCAGGGTGAAAAGTAACCAAAGAATATTTGGAATGGTAATCAGGAAAGGTGTTTTCTAATTTGTGTTCAAGCTGTCTTTTTTTCAAAAAAGCAGGAATTGCGGTTTTATCACGCATTTCATAAAAATTTTCTAAGGCAAGTTCTGCAATCGCATCAGCATTAGGTTTGCGATATTCAAAAAATTCTGAAAAAGTTTTTGTTAAATTGTGGTTATTTTTTTCCAAAAATTCATCTAAAAATACACAATCTTCAAAAGCACAATTCATTCCTTGCCCATAAAAAGGCACTATTGCGTGTGCAGCATCACCCAAAAGCAATAATTTATCTTCATAATTCCAAGGACTGCAACGCACAGTTCCAAGATTTCCCACAGGATTGTGCAAAAATTGTTCTGCAAGGTCAGGAATTAAAGTAAGCGTATCTTTGAATTTTTCCTCAAAAAAATGTGTAATTTGTTCTTTGGTTTTTAATTCTTCAAAAGAATTTTCGCCTTTATTTGGAAAAAACAACGTACAAGTAAAACTTCCATCAAGATTGGGCAACGCAATCAACATATACGAACCACGAGGCCAAATATGAAGGGCATTTTTTTCCATTGAAAATTCTAAATTATTATCTTCAATTCTTGTATTTGTTCCCCCTTTGGTGGTTAGGGGGCTTTTGGGGGCTTTTGGATTTATATGCAATTCTTTATATCCGTGTTCCAAAAATTCAATATTTTCTTCAAAAATTTTTCCTTCATTTCCTAACACTTCTTTAAGAGCTTTTCTAAGCACAGAGCCAGCGCCATCTGTGCCTATTGCGTGAGGAATTTGTGTTGTAAAGGTTTCATTTTGATATTTTATGGTATAAATTTCAGTTTTTAAATCTGCGTCTATGAGTTCATAACCAAATTTTATTTGGATATTAGGGAAAGTATCACAGAGATTAAGCAAAGCAATATTTAATCCACTGCGTGATACAGAATTGATATATTCAGTTTTATTTTTGCCATAAGGCACTTGCATAAGATTTCCTTGAATGTCGTGCAACATACGCCCATACATAGGAATAGCGTGTGCGAGCATTTCCTCTGCAATACCAGCTTTTTGCAGTCCTTTGATGCCACGAGCAGAAAGTGCAAGATTGATAGACCTTCCACGCTCTACTTGTGCAAGTCGCATATCATTGCGTTTTTCAAAAATCTCAATTTCATAGCCTTTTTTTGCCAAAAAAATAGCCAAAAGACTTCCAGAAAGCCCTGCACCAAAGATGGTTAATTTTTTCATGTTTTTTTTTATGATTTTTTGTACAAATATAAACGAGCATTTGAAATTTTTAAAATTTTAATTTTTTTTGTGTTATCTTTGTTTTGTATTATTCTTGAGTATCACATTTTTTAATACAAAAACACTTATAATAAATATGATAAAATTTGATGATAATGGTTTTTTAATGCCTTATAAAGGTATAGAAGTAAATTTGTCAATTTTAGAAAATTATTTTGTATTCAATGCTCACAGAGAACGATTATTTGTAAATTATTTACGTTGGTTAGATAATTTTAAAAGTAAAGTGAGTACTGAGTTCGTATAATTTATAGATGGAAGTTTTATTAGTCAAAAGGAATTTCCAAAAGATATAGATTTTGTAACTTTTTTTGATTATAAAATATATGAACAAGAAGAACGTTTTTTAGATAAATATTGGACTTTCTCTTTAGAAAATGAAGGTTTGGATAGTTATCTAATAAAAACATATCCAAAAGAACATACAGATTACCCAAAATATTTGCAATATTTGGAAACTTGGGAAGCACGTTATACACAAGTAAAAACAAATAATCTTGATGGATTGTTAAAAAAAGGTTTTTTAAAAATTATATTTTAATATAAAAATATGCAAACACAAGAACAAAATATTTCTTACCAAAGCATTAACCAACTAATAAAACTTATAGAAGGTTGTAATAAACTTATAAAGTTATCTTTATTGCATGGTGCAAAAGAAGATAGTTTAGAAATACGTCAGGAAAAACATTTAAAAAATCAATATATGAAACAATTAGATGAGTTATTAGAAGAATTTGATATTCATTTGAATTTATAGATTACATTTATGAATTTAGTGATATTTTCTTTTTTTAATAATAAAAATGCAATTTTTATTTGTTCATAAAAATCAATACAAATTTTTTTTACGATTTAACTTATGAAATCTTTATTTTACCACCAAAAATATTTAGTTTCTACTATTTTTTTAGCTTTTTTGTTTTTATTTTTTCTAAATATTCCCCTCGCTTTTGGGCAATATGTAGAGAAAAAAGAAAAAATAGAAAAAAAAGAAAAACAAAAAGGATATGTTGATTACAAACCTACTTATACACAGTGGGACAGACAATATATTTTGGACAAAATTGAATATCGTCCTCAAAGAACAGTGTTTTTTTTCAGATATTTGGGTAATCCATCAGAAGAAACCATTTTTGGAAAAAGCAATCCATTTACAAATTTAAGTTTATTTGGCACAGGCACAGATAGCAGTTGGGTTATTGCTAATCCTGTCAATCCACGTGAAAATTATAGTATGATAGAAGTGCTAAATGTGCGAAGAAATGGCGTAATGGCGTATGAAAAATTGGAACACAGGCAACAAGTTGATTTTACATTAGAGGGCAAAAAATATGAAGTTGTTACTTGTGAAATCCATTTCCCAAAATTACCTAATGACATGAAAGAAGGTGATTTATTGGAAGGCTGGCGATACAAAATGCGAACAAATCATTTCCACTGCCTAAATATTCAACTCAAAACCCAAAATGACGACATAGGCACTTACCAAGATATGGTAACACGCATCAATCGTTTTGAAACACGTTATTTTGGTTGGGCAAGAAGCGAGCAAGCCAATATTTTGCCTCCTGAATTTCCTGAAAAAGAAACTTTTAAACTTCCTGATGAAACCAAAAAAGAGGAAAAAATCGTAAAAAATGAAGTAAAAATTGATAGGAAAAAAGAGGAAAAAAAGAAAGAAGAAAAAAAGAAAAAAGAACGTCCTTTGGAAGCACAAGCACAAATTAAAGACGAAAATTTGTTAAGGCAAAGATAATTTTTTGTTATTTTTCATTTTTTTAAGTTTATAAAGAATCCCTAATATTTTTTACGGTTTCTATACTTTTGCCTGTAATTTCAGAAATTTCTTCATCAGTTTTACCTTCTTTAATGAGTTGGATAATCTGCAAGGTGATTTTAATACCTATATTTTCACCTTTTTCAATTCCAATTTTCTCACCTTTTTCAATTCCAATTTTCTCACCCTTTTCAATTCCAGTTTTTTCACCTTGTTTCAAAAAAGTTTGTTCAAAAGCATACCAATCTCTATAAATTTTTAGACTTTCGTCATATTTTTGTCTTTCTTTTGTGGAAAGATTAGCAATTTCACATTCATCAAGAAATCGCTCAAATTTTGTGTTTTGGACTGCGTTTTTTGTAAGATTTTCCATATTTTTAAAATAAAAAAGCCAATAATCTAAATTTGTTTTTAGCTCAGGTGCTAATTTTAAGAATTTTGGAATTTCAATATAATAAAATTCCAAATCTGAACAAAAGACACTTTTTGATTTGTTTTCTATCAATTGAACGTGTGAAATGTAGTTTTCATTATTCACAACAAGATTATTATTAAAATTTTGAGGCAGATTATCGTCAAATTCAAAATCTAAAATACAAACTATCACAACAGGCGAAAAATGATAATCCCATTTGCCTTTTTGAGCTTGGCTCACTATCACTTGTGAAGCATAATACAAAGCCCTTTGTTTAAAAAAATCTTGTTTTGCTCTTTGTAATTCCACAATAAAATGTGAACCATCTTGTGCAGTACAATATACATCAAAAATTGATTTTCTGTCTTTTTTAGTTTTTCCCAATAACTCAGGATTTTTATAACTTAAATCTATGATTGGATTATTAGTTTTTTGGAGTAAATCGTTCAAAAAATCAATCAAAAATTTTTGTTTTTTTCTGTGCCAAATATTTTTTTGAAACCAAAATCTGTGAATAAATTAATGTAAATAGGTTTTGTCATTTTTTATAATAATTTGTAATTTAATTTGTAAAATTAACATAAAAATACCAAAATAAATTTAAAAATTAGCATAAAAATAAATGTTTTTATAATAATTTTTGTGATTTTTACCACATTAGATTTTTAAAATGATTTGTATTTCAAAAAAAATCATTTAATTTAAGGCAAAAAAATTTTAAGAATTATACCTTATTTTATTTATGAAAACAAAATATACGTTTTTTAATACGCTTTTTAATAAGTTTTTCAATACTTTTTTTGTTGTTTTTTTACTTTTTTCTCAAAATACTTTTGCCCAAAATACCATTTCTTGGGAAACGCTTTTTGCCTCTGCTGACGCACAATACGCCAAAGGTGCATACACAAGGGCGATTGACAAGGCAAAAGATGTGGTAAAAACTATCCGCAAAAAATATAATGATAATCCTGCTCTACACGCTTACATTCCAATTTTTGAGGTGCGTTGGGAGGCAATTCAAGGGAATTTTGGGGAAATGAATAAGAAAATTCAAGAAATTTCTAAAAATCTTAATTCTCTCAAAGATAAATATCCTGATGAATGTGCAGTTGCATATTTAAAAATTGCTGAAATTTACACCAATTTTGGCTTTTTTGTGGAGGCTGAAAATTTATTGAAACAAATAAATACCGAAAAAATACAAGAAAATACCAAAGCGATTTATCAGCTTAGATACGCTACGCTTTACACGTCCTTAGAAAAACTTAACGAAGCCTCCAAAAATATTCCTGAATCTACTTTGGAAAAATGGGCAAATACCCCAAAAAGCAAAACATTTTCCAAACAAGATATTGCGTATTATAAAACACAACTTTCTCGTGCCAAAACCTTAAAAGGTGAAATTTTTACCGCAAAAGGAAATTATAAAAGTGCAGATTCTTTATTCAAAAATTTAGAAAATTTTGTAAAGAAAAATGCCCTTCCTGTGGATTTGGCACATTTTTATACCATTTGGGGAAATAATTTTTTTGAACAAGACAAACACGAACAAGGCGAAGATTATTTCAAAAAAGCCATTGGAAAACTCAATAAAAAACAATACGAATACCTCATTCCTTTTGAAAAACTTATCAAAACCTACATTCAAAATAAAGATGAAAGCGGTGCAGATAAATATCTAAATTATTGGGCAAAATACAGCGAACAATTTAATAGTTCAGAAGAAAATCCATATTATGTTCGTGAAAATCTGCTTTTGGCAGAAAGAAGTATTTTTTTTAAAGAATACCAAAAAGCAATTCCGCTTTTGGAAAAAAATATCCAACTTCCCACCACAAAATTACCTTCTAACCACATTCTTCGCCTCAAAACTGCAGAAATGGGCTATGAGGCTTACGCCAATCTACCAAATGGACAAAAAAATGCGGAAATTTTTGTGTTAAATGGTTTGAATTTATCCAAACAAATTTATGGCGAAAATGCCCCAATTACGCTTTATCACCAGATATTAGCAGGTGAATATTATGCGCTTTATCGTGAAGATTATACCAAAGCACAAGATTATTTGGCTAATAACCCAGAAAAAGGAATTTTAGAACAAAGATTACCATTGCACAAAAATAATCTACGCATTTATAATATTTTTTCGCATTATTATGATGCTTACGACCAATACAAAGATGCCTTAGAAATGACCAAAAAAGCAACCGAAATGTCGCTTACTCGTTATGGAAAAGAGGATTTGCGTTATGGTTTGCAACTGAGCAAAATCGCAGAACTTCAGCTAAAAATTGGGCAATACAAAGAGGCTGAAAGTAATATGAAAACTGCCTCCAAAATCATAAAACAAGAAAGTACCAAAAAATCGGTGGAATACGCAGATGCTCTTAGCCTAATGGCGAAAGTTTATGCAACACTTGGCAATTATGATGAAGCAGAAGATGCTTTGAGTAATATTCAAAAATTTTATAGAAAAAATAATGAAGAAGGCGACCTTACCGCAAGGGCAAAATCTTTGGAAGAATTGGCGTTTTTGTATATTCGCAATGGTGATTATGTGGAAACAGAAGAACTTTTGACTAAAATTATTTCCCAAAAAGAACAAAAATTTGGAAAAAATCACCGACAACTAATGCAACCTTACAACCAAATTGGAAACCTTTATTTGGTGCAAGGCGATTACACACAGGCACAAAAATACTTTCAAAAAGCAGAAGAAATTAGCAAAAAAATATTTGGCGAAAATAGCCTTAAAACCGTAGAATGTTATGTTTTTTCTGCGAAATACAACGCTTATATTGGTGATTATCACAAAGCAGAAAAAATACTTTTGAATGTAATTGACCTTCAAAAAACATTATTGAATGAAAATCACGTAGAACTTGGAAAATCATATCAAGAGCTTGCAATGGTAAAATTTTATGATGATGCTGGCAAAAATATGGCTGAAAGTGAAATATTACTTACACAAGCACGCAAGATTATGCAAAGTAATTTTGATGACAAACACCCACTTTATGCTGATGTAATGAAAAATATGGGTGAAATTGCCTTAGCTCAAAAAAAATATGACAAAGGACTGAATTATTTAGAAATTGCAAACGCAATTTGGTTGGAAAAACTCCAAAAACGCAATATTTATTCTGCTTCGGTTTATATGATTATGGGCGATATTTATGCCAAGAAAAAAGATTTTTCAGAAGCAAAAAATCGTTACCAAAAAGCAGAAACCATTTATAAAAAAATATTGAACGAAAAACATCCTGATTATGTACGTGTGCAGAGCAAAATGGCTCAAATGTTTTTTGCCAACAAAGACTACAAAAAAGCAAATGAATTGATGGAAATTACAACCCAAAATTATTTGGATTTTGTGAAAATTTATTTTCCTGCGTTGAGTGAAAGAGAAAAAGCAAAATTTTGGGCTAAAATGCAACCAGATTTAGAGTTTTTTAATAATCTTGTTATCACACAAGCAGAAAAAAGACCAGAATTATTAGGAAAATTGTATAATTTGAGGCTTGCAACAAAAGCACTTTTGTTAAATTCTTCCCAAAAAATGCGTAAAAAAATTCTTAGTAGCAAGGACGAAAACCTTATCCAAAAATTTCATCTTTGGGCTAAAAAAAGTGAAGAATTTAATGCAATTCTTTCATTTTCTCCTGAACAATTACAAGAAAAACAGCTTAATCCACAAGCATTGCAAGATGAAATAGAAAAATTAGAGAAAGAATTGAGCGAACAATCCGAAGATTTTGCAAATTCGCAAGACAAAACGCAATTCACGTGGGAACAAATAAAAGACCGTTTGGACAAAAACGAATTTGCGGTAGAAACGATACGTTACAGACTTTTTGACCAAAATTTTGTGGATAGCGTTTATTATGCTTTTTTGGTAATTTCGCCTGAAACAAAAAGAAATCCAAAACTTATTTTGATGCAAAATGGTAATAAAATGGAAAAAAATTATCTACCTTTTTACCAAGATTTTATCAAACACAAACAAGATGACGAAGAATCTTACAACCGTTTTTGGTCGCCTCTTGCCAAAAATTTTGAGAAAGCAACCACCGTATATTTTTCGCCTGATGGACTTTACAACCAATTAAATCCTGAAACTTTGCGAATTGATGAAAATAATTTTGTGATTGACAAATATAATGTAAGATTTGTAAGCAATATAAAAGACCTTTTATCTTTACAAACACGAAAAGAAAGGCGAAAAAACAGAAAAAAAAGCAAAGAAAATATTGAAAAAATAGATAAAAATGAATTTTCAAAAAATGCTTTACTTTGTGGAAATCCTACATTTTACAGTCAAGGTTTTTCCAAAACAAAAAGCATTGGCGAATTGCCAGGCACAGAGGCAGAAATTCAGGGCATTGCTGATATTTTGAGAAAAGCAAATTATAAGGTAAATTTGTATCACGAAACACAAGCAGAAGAAAGCATTTTAAAAAATGCCCAAAATATTGGAATTTTGCACCTTGCAACACACGGATTTTTTCAGGAGCAACAAACCGAAGAAAATTTTGATTTTCAGCAAGAAATGTTAAATGACCCACTTCGTAAAAGTGGTATTTTGATGCGTAATGCTGGAGAATTGTTAGCTACTGAAAACCAGAATTTTGATGCAGGCGAAGGAATTTTGACTGCACAGGAAGCAATGGCTCTTACGCTTGACGGTGTGGATTTGGTGGTGCTTTCTGCGTGTGAAACAGGTGCTGGAAAGGTGGCAGTAGGCGAAGGCGTGTATGGTTTGCAAAGGGCATTTTTGGTGGCTGGTGCAAACAGTTTGATTATGAGTTTGTTTAAAGTAAATGATGAAGTAACGCAATTATTACTCACTACTTTTTATGAAAAATGGATTTCTTCTCGCAACAAAAGAAAAGCCTTTCGTGAAGCTCAACTTGAAATCAAACAACGCTACCCTGAACCTATTTATTGGGGAGCTTTTAATATGATTGGAGTTGAATAAAGAATTGGGAATTAGGAATTAAGAATTAGGAATGAAACAGCCAATTTCAATGATAAATGTTAAATGATGAATGAACAGCCAAATACAAAAAATCCTGTTAATCCTTTTATCCTGAAAACCCTGCTCAAAAATCCTGCTTTTAATCTACCTAAGTAACAATACTTATTTAGTTTGTGTTATTCAAAAAAGTAATTTTATAAAAAAATGCTTCTAAAACTCTTGGAGGTTTTAAAACCCTCCAAGAGTTAAAAACCTATAATATAAACTATTTTAGTATTGATACTTAATCCACTTTATCAACATACCAAAATCATCACATTGTTTTTTTACTCATTCTAAAATAAAATTTTTTATGAAAAAGCTACTTATCTTTATTTCTTTGTTTTTAGTCGCAATGGTGGTAAATGGGCAAAATTTCCCTAAAAATCCTAATAAAACAGACGAAAAAGGCTTACGACAAGGCAAATGGACTATTCTTTTTGACAAAGACTGGAAGCCTACCACAGAACTTACAAAAGTGGAGTTTTATAGACTTATTGCCTACAAAGACGACAAACCTGTGGGTATTGTGAAAGACCATTATAAAAATGGGATAGTACAAATGCAAGGAACCTTACTTGAAGACCGCCCTAAAGAAATAATGGACGGTACAATCATTTTTTATGATGCTCAAGGCAAAAAAGAACAAGAAGATGTTTATCAAGCAGGAGAACTTGTGAGTGAAAAAAGCTTTATAGATGAAAAAACAGGGCAAGATGTCCATAAAAAAGGTGTTATAGACGAAAAATCAGAGCAAACTATCCACGAAAAAAGCTTTATAGATGAAAAATCTTGGCAAGCTCTCCACGAAAAAGGCACAAAACTTTATAAAGAAAGAAAATACCAAGAAGCAAGAGAAATACTTGAACGAGCAAAAGCCCAAGCAGAAAAAGAATTTGGTAAAACCCACGACAATTATATAAATTCCTGTAAGAATTTAGCGTTTGTTTATCAAAATGAAAACTTGTATGACAATGCAGAAACATTATTTTTAGAAATAAAAAGCATTAGAACAAAAACATTAGGCAAAAATGATGTTAGTTATGCCATTTCTTGTAATAACTTAGCAAATTTATATGGAAGTCAAGGCTTTTATGCAAAAGCAGAACCTTTATACATAGAAGCTAAAAATATTTATGAAAAAGTTTTAGGCAAAGAAAACGCTAATTATGCCAATTCTTGTAGCAATTTGGCATCTTTGTATGGAAAACAAGAGCTATACACAAAAGCATTGGCTTTACACATAGAAGCTAAAAACATTCATGAAAAAGTTTTGGGTAAAGAACACCCTGATTATGCTACTTCTTGCAGTAATTTGGGATTTCTTTATGCAAGTAATGGTTATTATGACAAAGCAGAACCTTTATACATAGAGGTAAAAAATATTCGTGAGAAAGTTTTGGGTAAAGAACACCCTGATTATGCTATTTCTTGCAATACTTTGGCTTCCTGCTACCACACAAGAGGTTTGTATGCCAAAGCAGAAGCTCTGTATATAGAAGCAAAAAATATTTGTGAAAAAACTTTAGGTAAAGAACACCGTGATTATGCAACATATTGTAACAATTTGGCTGTTTTATATGGAAAACAAGGTTTATATGATAAAGCAGAGCCTTTTTATATAGAATCAAAAAATATCTGTGAAAAAACATTTGGTAAAAATCACCCTAATTATGCTACGTCTTGTTCTAATTTGGCAAATTTATACTACAAAAATGGATTGTATGCAAAAGCAGAACCGCTTTATATTGAAGATAATCAATCTATTTTGAATCAAATTGATAACAATTTCCCTATCTTTTCCGAAAAAGAAAAAATGAATTATTATAACCATTTAAGATATAACTTAGAAAGGTTCAATAATTTTATCATTAAAAGATACAAAGAAAATCCGCTTATTACTGCTCAAACCTACAACAATACGCTTGCTACAAAAGCATTACTTTTTAGTGCAAATAATAAAATGCGTAAGCGTATTGCTAACAGCAAAGACGAAAACCTTAAAAATCTTTATCAATCTTGGATAGATAAAAAAGAATTTTTGGCAAAAGCCTATACATTTTCTTTGGGATACAAAAAAGAAAAAAAAATCAATGTTGAAGAATTAGAAAATGAAGTCAATGAAATAGAAAAACAACTTTCTCAAAAATCTGAACTTTTTGCAAAAAATAATGATAAAACCCGATACACTTGGAAAGATGTTCAAAAAAAATTGCAAAAAAATGAAGTAGCCATAGAAATCATACGTTTTTATTTTTATAATAAAAAATTTACTGATACCACAAAATATATGGCTTTAATCGTAAGACCTGAAAGCCTCCATCCTGAAATGGTTTTATTGCACAATGGCAATCAATTAGAAGATAATTATTTGAAGTTTTATAGAGAACTCATCATGAATAGACAACCAGATGAAGAAAGTTACAACAGGTATTGGGGTGAAATCCAAAAAGCATTGCCAAAAAATACAAAAAAAATATACCTTTCTGTTGATGGTGCATATAATTCTGTGAGTTTGGGAACACTTTTTAATCCTGAAACTAAAAAATACCTTTCAGAAGAAGTTAATATCCAAATTCTTTCAAATACCAAAGAACTTATTACACACAAAAACACCAAAAAACACCTAAAAGATGCGACTTTGATAGGTTTTCCTGATTACAATAATAAAAGTCAAAAAGCGGAAAAAAACAAAGACGAAAATAAAAAAAATAGAAACTTAAAACTGGTAAAAAGTATGAAAAAACAACGCTTTTTTACAAACCAAGATGATGTATCTGAATTAGAAGGAACAAAAATAGAAGTGGAAAATTTGGAAAAAATCCTAATCCCCAAAAATATAAATACCCAAACTTTTCTTTATGAAAATGCAACCGAAAAAAACATAAAAAGCCTCAATTCTCCACAAATTCTGCATATTGCTACACACGGTTTTTTTTTAGAACATATTGTTGAAAATGAAGAACAA
The DNA here is from genome assembly GCA_013297825.1 of Cytophagales bacterium. Classification (GTDB taxonomy): domain Bacteria; phylum Bacteroidota; class Bacteroidia; order Cytophagales; family Microscillaceae; genus JAAFIN01. Next base: position 16,512 of record JAAFIN010000013.1, on the reverse strand, counting down.
AACACAAACGGAGAACAAAACACAAATGAAGAAAACGAAAATCAAACCGTAGATGGCAATCAAGAAGGAAATGAAGAATATCCAAGTGTAGATGATAATAGAGGTTTTAAACAACAAAAAGATAGCCAAAAAACACTTGGTATTGATACCAAAAAAATTATTGAAAATCCGCTTTTACGTTGTGGATTATTGTTTGCTGATGCAAAAAATGCAATTTTAAAAGGTAATGATGGTATTTTAACTGGTTATGAAGCTATGAATTTACATCTTGATGACACAGAACTTGTGGTGTTGTCTGCTTGTGAAACAGGGCTTGGCGAGGTAAAAAATGGTGAAGGCGTGTATGGACTTCAGCGTGCATTTCAAGCTGCAGGTGCAAAAACAGTTTTGATGTCGCTTTGGACTGTATCAGATGACGCAACTATGGCACTTATGACTTTATTTTATGAAAATTGGATTTCAAAAAAACAAACTAAAAGAGAAGCATTCACAAACGCCCAAAATGAACTTCGCAAAAAATACCCAGAACCTTATTTTTGGGGTGCTTTTGTGATGGTTGGGGAATAATTAGAAATTATGAATTAGGAATTAGGAATGAAACAGCCAATTTCAATGTTGAATGATAAATATTGGCACTAAATGATTTTACTTGGTATAAGACCTTCAAGGTTTTTAAAATCTTGAAGGTCTTGCAATCATAAAATAAAAAATTATTTTCCAAGTAAAACCATTTAGAGCCTAAATATTGAATGATAAATTAAACAGCCAATTTGAAAAAAATAGTCAGACCTTCGTAAACTACGGTACAGACCATTTTTTCAAATTTTATTCCTAATTAAATTTCCGTTATCTGCGTGTCAATTTATTTTTATGAAACCAAATTTTATTTTGATTCTAACCATTTTATTTTTTTCTAATAAAATTCAAGGACAAATTCATTCCAATTTTGTAAATAAAAATGACAAAGAAATTCAAAATGCAGTAGAATTTCACAAAAAATATTTGTCTGAATTTCAAAATGGAAGCACGCCCAATTATTCAAAATATTGGCACAAAAAAGATTGTGAAAAATACAAAAATCCTGATGCAATCGTGTATTCTATTTCTTCTGATTATCCAACGTATAATTTTGGCAATCAAAAAACAATTTTTTATGCAAGAAAAAATAAAGATAAAAACGATAAAACTCATACAATAATTCATCTAAAAACGCTATTTGGAGATATTGATTCCCTCCAAAAAATCACCATTTTTGCTATCACAAATCATTACATAAAAATTGATAATTTGGGAAATGTGCTTAATTTTGTAAGACCTTTTGAAATACACAAAGATTTATACACCACCACCCAAAACAAAAATATCACATATCATTATCCCAAACATATTATTTTTAATCCTGAAAAAAGTGATAATTTGATTGTTCAAATCAGAAAATTTGAGAAAGAATGGGAATTCAATCCTATAAATTTTGAATATTTTTTTACAAATACACAAGATGAACTTGGAGAAATGAAAGGACTTGATTATTTTTTGGGAATGGAACAAAGCACACCTTCAGGAATGGCTTTTCCAGATGAAAAAATAATTTATTGTAGTGGCAATGGAGAAGGTTATTTACACGAAGTTTTGCATTTGTATCTCAATCCGCTTTATGAAAATTCACCTGTAAATCACGGTTTAATTTATTATTTGGGTGGTTCTTTGGGTTACAATTTTGATGAACTTATCCAAAAAATGAATGATTATTTGGTAAAATATCCTGAAACAAATTTGAGTGAATTTGAAAACATTTTTACAAAGGATATTACATTGAATATTTATAATGTTGTAACAGGATTATTGTGCAAAATTATTTATGAAAAAGAAGGCGTAAATGGCGTAAAAAGGCTTTTGAAATATAAAAATTTTACAGATTTATTTAAAATTGAATTTAAAATAAACAAAAAAGATTGGGATTTTTTTCTAAAAACCAATTTTAAAAAATATTCTTCCAACAAAAAATAACCTAAAAAAACAATGAGTAATTTACCTCCTGACATTACTGAACAAAATATTTTAAAGATTTTTGAATTACAAAAAAAATATGCTTCTATACTCAAAAAAAGCACCGTTTCGCAACGCCTTGCAAAGCTCAAAGCACTCAAACAAAATATTTTAAAATATCGCACAGAGATACACGAAGCACTTTATAAGGATTTTAAAAAATCAGCATCTGAAACTGATTTAGGTGAACTTGCGATTATTTTAAGCAGTATTACGCACATTAGCCAACATCTCCATAATTGGGTCGCCCCAAAATATGTAAATACACCGCTCAATTTATTAGGCACTTCAAGCTATGTAATGTATGAGCCAAAAGGCGTTGCGTTGATTATTTCCCCTTGGAATTATCCTTTTCAGTTGGCAATAGACCCACTTTTGTATGCGGTTGCGTCGGGTTGTACGGTCATCATAAAACCTTCCGAAGTTACACCAAATACATCAGCATTGATAAAAAAAATCATTGAAGAAACCTTTACAGTTTCAGAGGTGGCGGTTTTTGAAGGTGATGCACAAGTTGCTCAAAGTTTATTAAAATTACCTTTTGACCATATTTTTTTTACAGGAAGTCCCCAACTTGGTAAAATCATTGCAAAATCTGCGTCTGAACACCTCACTTCTACTACTTTAGAACTTGGCGGAAAATCTCCTGCGGTCATTGACAGCGAAACCGACATTAAAGATGCAGTTCAAAAAATCGTTTGGGGTAAATTTTTTAATTGTGGGCAGACTTGTATCGCACCAGATTATTTGTTGGTACAAAATAATATTAAAAACGAATTTTTAGAAAATCTAAAAATAGAAATCCAACAACAATATCCTGATTATAGCCCTGATTATAGCAGAATTGTCAACAAAAGGCATTTTTCACGCATAAAAAATCTTTTAGATGATGCACTTGCAAAAGGTGCAAAAGTATATTCTGGTGGAAAATTAGATGAAAATGATAATTTTATTTCGCCAACGGTGCTGATTGACGTAGATAATACAATGGAAATTATGCACGAAGAAATATTTGGGGCGTTGTTGCCTGTGATTTTTTATGAAAATTGGCAAGAAGCAACTGACTTTATCAACGAAAAACCAAAACCTTTGGCGTTGTATATTTTTAGCCAAAACAGAAATTTTCAACAAAATATCCTACAAAATACTTCCGCAGGGGGAACTGCCATCAATGAAACTTTAGCCCATATTTCGCACCCTGATTTGCCTTTTGGAGGTGTAAATAATAGCGGAATAGGCAAGACACACGGATATTATGGATTTTTGGCATTTTCTAATGAAAGAGGCGTTTTGCACCAAAAAACAGGTTTCACCACTTTAAAAACACTTTATCCGCCTTATACGCCTTTGAAAAAACAAGTGATTGATTGGTTTTTGAAATTTTTGTAAAAATTTATTCTTAAAATTCTATCATCAAACCAAATATTATTTTACTTGAACTTAATAGCAAAATATTATTTTGGTTTAAAATAAACCTGAAATACTTGAATTTTTAAGAAAATGTTTGTTTTTGCAAAAAAACTAAAAAAATCCTTTTTTACCCAACCAAAAACCTTTATTTTTGGGAAAATTTATTTAATAAAAATCTTAAAAATAAAAATAAAAAAGTATGAAATCTTTAAATGATTTGGATTTACAAGGAAAAAGAGTACTTCTAAGAGTTGATTTGAATGTGCCTTTGGACGAAAAATATAACATTACAGATTATACTCGTCTTGATGCAATTATTCCAACAGTGCAAGCTATCAGGGAAAAAGGTGCGTCTGTAATATTGATGTCGCATTTGGGCAGACCAAAAGGTGGTTATGAAGAAAAATTTTCTTTGGCTCATTTGCTAAAAGCCCTCAACCAAAAACTTGGTACAACCTTGCGTTTTGCAAAAGATTGTATTGGAGAGGAAGGCGTTTTAATGGCTCAAAAAATGCAAGCTGGTGATGTGATGTTGTTGGAAAATCTAAGATTTTACAAAGAAGAAGAAAAAGGTGACAAAGATTTTGCAAAACGTTTGGCATCTTTGGGCAATGTGTATATCAATGACGCTTTTGGCACAGCACACAGGGCACACGCTTCTACTGCGGTAATGGCTGAGTTTTTTACAGAAAAAGGAGCAGGTTTTGTGATGAAAGCTGAACTTGACAATGCTAAAAAAGTATTGGATAATGCTCAACGTCCTTTTACTGCAATAATGGGCGGTGCAAAAATTTCAGATAAAATCCTTGTCATAGAACAACTTTTGGACAAAGTGGATAATCTTATCATTGTGGGCGGTATGGCTTACACATTTTTTAAAGCTCAAGGCGGTGAAATTGGAAAATCATTGGTAGAAAATGATAAACTTGACCTCGCCAAAGAACTTTTGGCAAAAGCAAAAGCTAAAAATATCAATCTTTTGTTGCCTGATGATTCAGTAGTTGCTGATGCTTTTAGCAATGATGCCAATACCCAAATTGCAGATAATATGCACATTCCTGCGGATTTTATGGGATTGGACATTGCAGGAAAATCCATTGAAAAATTTGCGGAAGTGATACGCAATTCAAAAACTATTTTGTGGAATGGACCTGCTGGCGTGTTTGAAATGTCAAATTTTGCAAATGGAACAGAATCTATTGCTAAAGCAGTGGTAGAAGCTACCGAAAAAAATGGTGCTTTTTCATTGATTGGTGGCGGTGATTCTGCCTCAGCAGTTAATAATTTAGGTTATGGCGAAAGAGTTTCGTATGTTTCAACAGGTGGCGGTGCATTGCTTGAATATATGGAAGGCAAAGAATTGCCTGGTGTGGTAGCACTTAATAATTAGGAATTGAGAATTAGGAATTAGGAATGAAAATGCAATTAAAAATATTAAACTAAAACATCAAATTATGAATTATTTTTTAAATAATTAAAATAAAATTTTATTTTGATTCTCTGGTAATTTTTGTGGAATATATTAAACTTATCTTTTATTTTTAATATAAAATATTGATAATCAAACCTATAAGGTTTTTAAAACCTTATAGGTTTCTTAACCACCCAAAAATTATCAAACAACCTTAATTCCTAATTCGGAACAAGATTAAAATAACTTCGCCTTTTTATTCCCCACGTTTCACGTGGGGTTACTATTGTTAAACCCTTTCAGGGTTTTATAAGATGAATTTATTTAATTCCTTTTCCTTCTCAATTCCTAATTCTCAATTACTTTTTGTTTTTTTATTTCAACAAAACGTAATAATTGAATGACTCAAGACGTAGATTTTCAGTGTTTTTTACAGGAACAATGGAAAGATTTCTCAAAATAATTCTACCACCAAATGTTTTTTCTTGATTTTCAAAATCCATAAGCACATCTTCAGGTGAAATGTCTTTATTTTCTTTATTGTCCCCATATTTTTGATGAATTTTATTTACCAAATCCATCATATTAAAGTCCACCTGAAATGTTTTTTTGTCTTCTCCTTTGCCCTTAATTGTAAATTTAATTTGGGTTTGGTAGGTAAGTGGTTGGATTTTCATTTTGAATTGATTGTTTGGTAAATCTACAAAACTGTCCGCTTCTTCGTGTCTTTTGATTTTGCCTTTATCATCATATTCTATTGGCGAAGAAATATTCCCCATAAAAAAGTATTTGTAACCATTTCCAAGTGGTAAATAATTATTATAATCAGGTACATTATATCTAACAATTTGGCTATAATAATCTATGTTTTCAGAGGTTTTTGTATCTTCACCATTTATTGCAAAACTTTCTTTAAGTTTTTGGAAACGTTCATAGCTTAATTTTTGAACTTCTGCACGCATTTCTGCTTTTTTGTTTGGATTTTTTTGTTCGTCAATTTCAAAAACCAACAATTCATTTTTCTTATTTCCCAAATATTTTTCCACTTCTTTTATTTTTCCTCTTTCGTGAAGATAATCCAATACCGAAACAATTTCGTTATAATCTTTGGTTTTTTTGGGTGTAAGTATTCCATTTTTATAAATATCATTTTTTACCAAAAGTTGTTCCAAAATACGATTTTGTTGCCAATGTGAAACATCAAAAGCATTAAGAAAAGGCATAAAACCTGCAAATAATAACACAACTGCAAGCGAAATAGGAATTGATTTGATGGATTTATTTTTGGTAATCAGTCCATAAATACTCGTTCCTAACAACCAAAATGCTAACATCAGAATAACATAACGGTTTTCAGTAATACCATATTGTGATACACGCAAACCAATACTGATAAAAAGCAACGCCAACAAAGGTAAAAGTGCGATAAAAAAGAATTTTGCGTATATTTTTATCCATTGATTACCACTTTTTTCACGAATTGGGTGTATCAATAACAACGAAAAAATACCAGCTATTGAAAATGCTAAAACCAAAAAAGATGCAATTCCCCTTGGTAAATGCCATTCTATCGCTAATTTTACTTCGTAAGCATACAAAATAACCAAATAAAGCGTTACAAGTGGCATCAAAACAAATTGCGTAAATACTTTTAGTTGTTGTGGGTATTCTGTGTATTCATTTAAAATTTTGAAATCATCAGGAACTCCTGACAAGAAAAACCACGTATTAAATAAAGTGTTTACAATGACCAATATTTTAAGATAAATCAAATAACCAATGTTTGCACTAAATAATACTTGTACTGCACCAATTGCTATTGCAATTCCACTATACAACACCATAGAATACAAAACTGACAAACAAAATCTAAAAAAAAGGAATTGATTGTAATACCAAAAACCATTTTCTTCCCCTTTTTGTCCCAAATAAGGTGCAAACGCAACCGCCAAATGTGCGAAAATTGTCAAAGCCATAAACTGTGGTACAGCAGTATATAAATTTGGGTTTTCTAACACTAAAAATCTTGTGCCTAATAATATCACAATTGCTCCACCTTGCATAATGAGTGCTTGCGTAGGTGAAAGCTCATTTTTTTCACAAAATAATGCAAATGCCAATAACAAAGGCAAGCCCAAATAACACGTGCTTATCCATCTTGCCAAATCTATAGCAGATTTTGAACTTTCATTATTTGTAAGAAAAGAATCAATAAAAATAATAGAAAGCACAGTAGCTAATATCGCAGAAATCATCACAAGCGGAAACCTTTTGAAGGTTTGGAGGGCTTGAGAAACTATACGTTGAACATCTAACTGAAAAATCATAGTTTTTTTAGGTTTTGAATAGTTGTAAAAATTTAAAAATAAAATTTGTTTTTTTATTGATTACACAATTTTTTTAGCAACATTACAACAATAATATAAAAATAAAAAAAACTTTCAAAAAAAATTGAAAGTTTTTTTATTTGTTTTTTAAATTGAAATCAGGAAATTAACTAAATAACCATTCCTGGCTTTTGGTTTCATCTTCAAAATAACCAATTTCAAAGCCAATTTGGTTTTTTGTATTTACTGCGTTAATTTCATCTACGGATTGTGTAAGTGAAATTTCTGTAAAAAAATCTTGTGGCATCACGATTGCCATTTTTTGTAGCCCTGCTTCCACAAATTTAGGGTTTATGTTTTCTGCCAACCACATTTGTAGTTCAGGTAATATCACAAACCTAAAATTTATCAAATCACCAAGCCATTTTTGTACTTTTTTTTCCAACACCACATTTGCAATTTCTCTAAAAGTATCTTTGTATTCTTGGTAAGTCATATCGTCTGTTGCAATATGCCAAGTAATACAAAGATATGATTTTTCAGGTTCAAACTCAGCAGTAAGAAATTTGTTGTTAATTAAAATTTGCATAAGAATTTTTTTATAAGTTTAGTTTTATGAAAAAAAGACAAAAAATAAAAATTTGAAAAAAGAACAAAAAATAAAAATACAAAAAAATGAAAAGGTAATTTTTTATGTTTATATTTTTCATAAATTTGTAAATATTTTTCATATTTTTTACAGATTTATAGACGTAAAAAAATAATGAAAGGTTGTCTAAAAAAACTTTTTTTAACATAGTTTATTAAAAAAATTTAATTTATAACTTAATTTCTCATTCTTAATTCCTAATTCTTAATTCAATGAAAAAAGCATACATTTTTCCTGGACAAGGTTCTCAATTTAGTGGTATGGGCAAAGACCTATACGAAAGCAATCCAAAAGCCAAAGATTTATTTGAAAAAGCAAATGAAATTTTGGGTTTTCGTCTTACTGATATTATGTTTGGTGGTACAGACGAAGAATTGAAACAAACCAAAGTAACACAACCTGCGATTTTTACCCATTCTGCGGTGCTTGCTTTGGTGTCTGATATTAAGCCTGATATGGTTGCAGGACATTCTTTGGGCGAATTTTCTGCATTGGTGGCAAATGGTGTTTTGGATTTTGAAAATGCTTTAAAACTTGTTTATCAACGTGCTTTGGCAATGCAAGAGGCTTGTGAAGCCAATCCTTCTACAATGGCTGCTGTGCTTGGTTTGGAAGATGATGTAGTAGAAAAAGCCTGTGCGTCAGTGCAGGGCGAGGTAGTCGTACCTGCGAATTATAATTGTCAAGGGCAACTTGTGATTTCTGGCTCTCACGAAGGCATCAATTTGGCAACTGAAAAACTCAAAGAAGCAGGTGCAAAACGTGTATTGCCTTTGCAAGTAGGCGGTGCATTTCATTCGCCTTTGATGGAATCTGCACGCCAAAAATTAGCTACTGCGATTGAAAATACGCATTTTAACGCACCATCTTGTCCAATTTACCAAAATGTAAATGCCCAACCTGCCAATGATGTTGCAACTATCAAAGCTAATCTTATTGCACAACTCACAGGAGCAGTTCGTTGGACACAATGTGTGCAAAATATGGTACAAGATGGTGCAACTTCTTTTACAGAAGTAGGTGCTGGAAAAGTATTACAAGGTCTTGTTAAAAAAATTCATAAAGAGGCAGAAGTAAGCAGTCTGTAAATAATGATAAATGGTAAATGATAAATGGTGAATGGTAAATGAAACAGCCAAATACAAAACAGCCAGATTCTTTCAGAATGACACATTTTTTTTGAACTTTAAACCTTGAACCTTAAACTTTTGAACCTTGAACTTTTGAACCTTGAACTTTTGAACCTTAAACTTTTGAACCTTGAACTTTTGAACCTTGAACTTTTGAACCTTGAACTTTTGAACCTTAAACTTTTGCACCTTGAACTTTTATCGCATCATTTCCACCAAAATAATAAACCTAAGATATTCAGGGAGTTCATTTAAAAGAATAGCCAAAAAAGCAGGATTGGGCTGTTTTTCTTTAAAATCTCTAATTTCATACACATCATAACCCTTCAAAATAATCTTATCTTCCTCTGTACGCATTTCTGCAATCATTTTGCTGGGTGAATAGAGGCGAATAAGATTTTTTTCTTTTCTAATTTCAAAAGCATTTTTGAGGCGTTGGTTGTCAGCAATCAAAAAAACTTTGTCTTTTTCTTTTATCCAAAAAATATTTTGGTTGTTGTTATTTTTGATGATGAATCCCAAATCCGTAGGCATTATTTTGGCAATAATATCACCTTTTTCATCAAAATAAATTGGATTTTTTCCTGCTTCATATCTGCCTATCATATATCTTTTTCCTGATTCATATTTTATAAAGGCTTCTCTTGGACTGATTTCTATGTTGATGTGTATTCTACCTGTTTTATCATAAAATTTAACCATATAAGGTGGATTTTCTGCCTTTTTTTTCACTGTGGAATCTCTTTCACCTACACCAAGCCCATTATCTGCTTCTTTGTAAGGTGTGTGTCCTTGACAAGAAATTAGCAATACAGAAACAATATAAAACAAAAAAAAATTGAAATAATATTTGGTATAACAATATTGATTGTAATAATTTTTGAGGTAATTTTTCATTTTAATAATCAAAGTGTCAAATAAAACAGTTTAAATAAACACAAAAATACAAAAAAATTAGAACAATTTTTTTATGGTTGAATTAAAGGGGATTTTTCTTTATTGTTAGTATCAAAAAAATGCTTTTACACTACAAAAATACCATAAAAACCAAATTTTTACACACATTTTTCTACGCTATAAACAAGCTTTATATATGAAATCCTAAAAATTTTCTTAAATTTTTATTTTAATTTTTGGTTTTTTATCTAAATTTTTATTTCTTTGTAAAAAAAATGAATTTTTTATGAAAACATTTAATTTTATTAACCGAAGAATTTATTGGGGAAAATTTTAACTTTTTACAAATATTTTTTACAAATATTTATAAAAAACGTTATTGTTTTTCCAAAATATAGTACTGACTTGGCAACACCTGCTAAGTCTTTTGTGTTTTATATAAGTTTAAAAAGTTTAAGGTTTAAAAAAAATTCTAATAATTTTTATAGAAATTAAAAATACAAAATTTTATTTTTAAAAAAATAAATTATTTTTCATAAAAACCTTGAACCTTGAACTTTAAACCTTAAACCCTTTTATGCTTCCACTTACTTCACACCTTGATTTGCACATTAGCAAAGCAATCCAAACATTATTTGGGTTGGAAAACCAAAAAATAGAACTTCAACCCACGCGCAAAGAATTTAAAGGTTCGCATACCTTAGTTACTTTTGGGTTGGCAAAACAAACATGTCAAAGCCCAGACCAAACCGCCCTAAAAATAGGTGAATACCTCAAAAATGAAAATCTTATACAAGATTTTGAGGTAGTAAAAGGTTTTTTGAATTTAACATTACCAAATAATATTTGGCAAGGTGCGTTTTTGGAGGCTTTACAAAATCTTAATTTTGGCAATAATCCCAAAAAAAATGAAAAAATATTAGTAGAATATTGCTCACCAAATACGAATAAACCAATTCATTTGGGACATTTGCGTAATATTTTTTTAGGTTGGTCATTGTGCCAAATTTTAGATGCTGACGGTTATGATGTTACAAAATGTATTCTGGTTAATGACAGGGGCATACATATCTGTAAATCTATGCTCGCCTACCAAAAATATGGCAATGATGAAACACCCCAAAGTTCAAAGTTGAAAGGCGACCATTTAATCGGAAAATATTATGTGATGTTTAGCAATCTTCACAAAGATTATCTAAAAAAACAGGTAGAAGAAGGTAAATTATCGCAAGAAGATGCAGAAAAACCAAACGCAACAAGCCCAATTTTGCAAGAAGCCCAAATTATGCTTCAAAAATGGGAACAAGGCGACAAAGAAACTTTGGCACTTTGGCAAAAAATGAATGATTGGGTTTTAGATGGCTTTAAAGAAACCTACAAAAATATTGGTGTTGGTTTTGATAAATGGTATTTTGAAAGTAATACCTATATTTTGGGCAAAGAAATCGTAGAAGAAGGCGTAAAAAATGGTATTTTTTACAAAAAAGATGATAATTCTGTTTGGATTGACCTCACAAGCGAAAAACTTGACCACAAACTCGTACAGAGGGGCGATGGAACTTCGGTGTATATCACCCAAGATATGGGAACTGCTGACCTCAAATACCAAGATTTTCAAATGAAAAAATCAGTGTATGTGGTTGGAAATGAACAAGATTATCATTTTAAAGTGCTTTTTGCGATTTTCAAAAAATTCAATCGTGCTTATGCGGAAGGTTCTTATCATTTGAGTTATGGAATGGTGGAATTGCCAAGCGGAAAAATGAAATCTCGTGAGGGAAAAGTCGTTGATGCTGACGATATGGTGGCAGAAATGATAAATATTGCTAAAGAAAAAACTGCAGAAAGTGGAAAATTAGAAAATCTTAAAAAATTGGGCGAAACTGAACTTAATCACATTGATAATATGATTGGTTTGGGTGCCATCAAATATTTTTTGTTGAAAGTTGATGCCAAAAAAACAATGCTTTTTAATCCAGAGGAATCTTTGGAATTTGACGGTGATGCGTCCCCTTATATTCAATACAATCACGCAAGGATAAAAACGATTTTGAGAAGGGCAGAAAGCGAAAATATTGGTTTTGAAGTAAAAGATTTTCAAAATTATTTGGATTGGCACAACACAGAACACGAATTATTACAATTATTATTACAGTTTCCAAATGTTATTGCAGAGGCAAGCAAAACCTATTCACCTTACATTGTGGCACAATTTTGCTATGAAATTGCAAAAATGTATAGCAAATTTTTCTTTGATTGTTCTATTTTTAAGGCTCATAATGAAGAAGCAAGGGCTTTTCGTTTGGCTTTGTCTGCACTCACAGGCAATATTTTGAAAAAAGCAATGTTATTATTAGGTATTGATGTGCCTGAAATGATGTGATTTAATGGTGAATGTTGAATGGTAAATGGTGAATGGAACAGCCAACAGCCATTTTTTCTTTTTTCCTTTTTGTCATTGCATTGCTATAATTGGGTAAGGGCAAGCCTTACCCCTACGAATAATTAAAATTTTTAAACCTTAAACTTTGAATTTTGAAACTTAATTTTTTTTTTTCCTCCCCCTTTGGGGGCTGGGGGGCGATTTTTCTTTTTTTAATTTTGGTAAGTTGTAAAAAAAATGCAGTACCAACAGTTATAAAAGAAGGTCTGCCTAATGAGTATTTGGACGCAAGGGCAAGCGTGGAGTTTAGAAGTGTGGAAAATGATGCAAATTTTAAAATGAAAATTCGTCATCAACGTGATAAACGTACTTGGGCAATGTTCACAAAACTTGGTATTGAAGGTATGCGTGTTATTGCAAGACCTGATTCTGTATTTACTTTGAATTATCTCAAAGATGAATATCAAGCCTCGTCTATTGATGCGTTGGCGGAAATGATAAATTTTCCAATAGAATATAATATGTTGCAGAGTCTTATTTTGGGCGATATGCCCAATTCTGACACAACAGGAGCAAAATATGAAGGAGATTTTATAAAAATTTCGCAACAAATGAAACACATTTCCATAGAAAACAAACTTTTTGCCCAAAACAAAAAACTTGCAGAACTTTATTTGGTAGATAATCGCAATCAAAACCGTATGTTGATACAATATGCAGATTATCGTCCAAGTCCTCAACTTTTATTTCCTTTCAAAATCAATATTAGCGTGGATTTTGTGAATAAACAAACCAATAAACGTGAAAAAACAACAATGAAACTTGATTTTTCTAATGCAAGATTTACCTCAATGCCTTTAGAATTTCCTTTTGTTGTACCAAAAAGTTTTTTGAAGAAAAAGAAATAATTATGAATGAAACAGCCAAAGTCTGAATCAGGATTTACAGGATTTGAAGATTAGCAGGATTTTTATTGAACTTTTTAAACTTTTTTGAACGTTAAACTTTGAACCTTGAACTTTAAACTTTAAACCTTTTTATGTTAAGAAAAATTTATTTATTATTTATTTTATTGTCATTTTTTGCTTTTAACAAAATAATATTTGCTCAAAAAGTAGAAAAAAAAGACAGTTTGAATAAAAAACCTGAAAAAGCACGTTTGGAGGGAAATGTCAAAATAGATACGTCCATTGTAGATAAGCCCCTCCCAAAAATTAAACATTCGCCTGCAAAAGCAACGCTTTTTTCTGCGGTTTTGCCTGGAATGGGACAAGCTTACAACAAAAAATATTGGAAAATTCCTATTCTATACGCTGGTGCTGGTGTTTTAGGATATTTTATTTATTTTAATAACCAAAGACATTTAGCATTTAAAGATTCTTATTATGCCAAAGTTTATAATTATGATACGAAATTAGACCCATTTCCACGTCTTTCGTTGGAAAGTGTTACTTTGAACAAAAATTATTTTCAGCGAAATCGTGATTTTTTGGTGATTATTTCGGTGTTGGTGTATGGGCTTAATTTGGTAGATGCCAATGTAGATGCACATTTGAAGGATTTTGATTTGTCTGACAATCTTTCCCTAAAATTAGAGCCTTATTCTGATACACAATTTGGCACAACAGGCTTAAATGCACGATTGAATTTTTGGGCAACAAGGAGATAATGGTGAATGGTGAATGGTGAATGGTGAATGGTGAATGGTGAATGGTGAATGGTAAATGGTAAATGGTAAATGGTGAATGGTGAATGGTGAATTTTTATAAATAAAATTTTAATTTTCTAAGTTTTATTCTAATTATTTATGAAATATTTTTAATAATTTTTTTACATTAAAAAAGGGTTTTTCATTCATCATTGAATTTTGCTGTTTCATTTACCATTTACCATTCACCATTTAACATTGTTTTCACGCTTTTCTGCGTAATCATATCCACAAAATCAGGACAAATATCAGCAAGAGGCTCCAAAACAAATTTTCTTTGGGTGCGATAAGGGTGTGGAATAACGAGGTTTTTGGTTAGAATTTGCCAATTTTCATAATAAATAATATCAATATCCATTGTACGCTCACCCCAAAAGCGTTTTTTTTCTCTTTTTAAAAACTTCGTTTCTATCTCTTGGCATATTGCCAAAACCTCAAAAGGCGAAAAATTACTTTCAATTTGTAACGCTTGGTTCAAAAAATCAGGTTGGTCAGTTACGCCCCACGCTTTTGTTTCATAAATGGGTGATTTTTTTAGGATTTTTCCTAATTTTTCTTCCAACAAAACACAAGTAGTGTTAATATTTTCTAATTTATCTCCCAAATTTCCGCCAATAACCAATAATAAATTCATAAAAAATTGTTAAAATCAAGAAAAATCAAAGATTTTGATTGAAATTTCGTGTGTTTTTTTATTATTTTTTTGTTTTTTCTAAAAAAAAATCTAATTTTGTACTAATGAAACCGATAAACTAAATCAAAAAAATTTTTTACTTATATATTTTTTTATGTGTTCTAAAAAAACCCAAAAAACGTTTTACCCAAAAAGTAAAACGTTTTTTTGTGATAAAAATACTTAGGAGAAAGGTGTCAGGAGAAAGGTATCAGGAATACAAAACAGCCATATTTTTACACAATAACAAAAATGTTGTTTAATTCCCCCTTTGGGGGTTAGGGGGCTTTTTATTCTGGTGTAGTTTCAATAAAAACTTTTTTTGTTTTATTTTTAAATGTAACCGTCATTTTTTTACCTCCATAATCGTGTTCAATCGTTGCTTTTCCTTGTTTTGGAAAATTAACTATATAAGGTTTTCCTTCTCCATAAGCCTCCTCTGTATTCAGAATTTCCATATTTTGGGGCGAAGTTTGCGGATTAGACCTATAAAAAAATCTACTAAAACCAACAGGATTAACAATAGCATACAAACGTTCTTTTCCCAATTCAAAAGTAATTTCAGGAAAATAAAGTATTTCGTCAGTTGCCACTTTTTCAGGTTCTTTTTGGGTAAAACTCTCATTTGTAACCCTCACAAGAAATTCATCAATCATCAAAAAAAATTCTTTTTTGGTTTTTGGATTTCTTACTTTTATTTGTCCATAAGTATCATAATCGCCCTGAAAAGCATATTCACCCAAAAGCTCTAATTTGGTTTTTTCTTTTTCGGTGTTTAGCCTATAATAAATTTCTTTGGGCTGTTTTGGGCTTTCTGTATAAAAAAAAGCTATTTTATTTTTGCCATCTCGCAATCCATATTTGTACATCAGATTTTGGGCAAAAAGATTATTGGTTAAAAATAAAACCAATAAAATAATAGAAAAAATAAAAGAAATTTTTGCGAAAAAGTGTTTTTTTGAAATCATAATTTTTTTAAAGGAAGCCCCCTAACCCCCAAAGGGGGAATAAAAAGCAGGTTTAAGGTTTTAAAAAACTAACAAAATTATTATGCAATGATAGATTTTTGGCTGTTAAAATTCCCCCTTTGGGGGTTAGGGGGCTTTTTCATTCATAATTCACCAAAACCTTTTCCATATTTTGACCTTTTAATACAGGATTTTGTTGCACATTGTGCAATCTACGTGAAAAATAAGGTACGCCTTCGGTTTGGTCATCTACATATTGAAAAATCTCCAAAAGTGTGAGTTTTTTGTCTTTGTTTTTATCTGCGTTTTGGTTATAAATTGCCTTTAAAAAAAAATACGTGAAAAGACTATGCCCTTTTTCATTGTACCACGCAGAAACTTGGTCAGCACCACAAGAAGCCATCAAAGCACCATCTTTTAAGCCCATTGCCCCCTTTGATTTTATGCGAATAGGCGAAATATTTTTGTAAATTCCTTCGCCTGAAAAACACGCATCTATAACCACAGTGATTGATTTTGCAGGAATTTGAGCAAGATTATCATAAAAAACATCTGTGTCAAAAGCAGTTAATTCCATATATTGCATTTCAGTATCCACAGGCACAAAATAACTTTTCTTATCATTGTTCAAATCAGGCGCACCGTGTCCTGCATAATACACAAAAACCTCGCTTTTTTTGGCTTTAACCATATTAAATAACTTCCCTTTGTGGCTGTCTTTTGTACCAAATATCTGCGAAAAATCCAATGACTTGGCATTTTCTACATAAATGATGTTTTTTTCATCATAACCCAATGTTTGAACAAGATATTTTTTCATAATTTGAGCATCATTTAGGGCAAAATCCACTGCTTGCGTGTGTTTGTAGTCTTTATTTCCAATAATTACCGCAATATTATCCCTGTTAGT
>JAAFIN010000129.1 GCA_013297825.1 Cytophagales bacterium | reverse complement strand
TGTTTTATTTTTGGTACGAGGTAATGAAAAAATTAGGCACAAAACGCAATCTTAAAACAGATTTTGAAAAATTCCCTGTTCAAGATGGCGTTATTACTCCAAAAATTGATTTGAGAAATGGGAAAAGCAATCAATTTGTGCCTTTGCTCAAAATGGACAAAGATAAACTTGTCATTGTGGAAGATTAAAAAAAAACGCTTTCTTTTTTTAAGAAAGCGTTTTTTTTTATTTTTGTATTAAAGTTCTTTAAATGAAACCACTTTAGAACACGGATTTTACGGATTAACACAGATTTTCACGGATTTTTTCTTTTAGGTAAATTTATTTTTGGTTTTCATACTTCACGAATTGAAAAATAATAAGGTTTTCAACTTTTGGAGAGTTTTAAAACTCTCCAAAAGTTTTGGCTGTTTCATTTATCATTCAACATTTATCATTCATCATTTGTATTCTCCTGATTCAAATACTGCAAAATAACCTTACGAGCTTCTCGTGGTGTGATGCCAAATTTTATATCACCTTGTTTTGCGACAGATATTTTGCCTGTTTGCTCTGAAACCAACAACACAATCGCATCACTTTGCTCACTGATACCCAACGCAGAACGGTGTCTAAGCCCAAAAGATTGCGGAATATTAGGATTATCTGTTACAGGCAAAATACATTGAACAGCTTTTATACGTCCATCTTTGCCCACAATCATTGCTCCATCGTGTGTAGGCGTATTTTTTGCAAAAATTGTTTGAATAAGTCTTTTGTGTGGAATGGCATCAATAAATACGCCAGCAGTATTGTAATACGAACTTAAATCTTGTTCTTTGGTAAATACAATCAATGCACCTGTGAGCGTGCTTGCCATTTCTTCAGAGGCTTCTACAAATTCCTGCACATCAATTTTTACTTTTTCCTCAAAATTTCCATAAAACCACTCTGTCAAAATACTATTTTTCAAAAAACTTCCTTTTCCAATAAAACCCAAAAAACGCCTTATTTCTTGCTGATACAATATCAAAGCCCCCAAAACACCTACGCCCAAAAATTGCCCTAATATTTCACTCAAAATTTTTAGCTCCATAAAACGAGCCAACCACCAAATTCCCACCACAAAAAAACCCCCTAAAATAATGCGAAATGCTAATGTTCCTTTGATAATTCTATACACATAATACAACAACAATCCTACCAGCAAGATGTCCAAGCTGTTGATAAAATTGAGTTCGTAATTACCTATTTTGTATAGAAGCAAGTTCAAAAGTTCAAAGTTTAAGGTTTAAAAAGTTCAAGGTTTAAAAAGTTTAAGGTTTAAGGTTCAAAAAAGTTTAAAAAGCTCAAAGAAAGGCTTAAAGTTGATTTTTTGAACTTTTGAACCCATTTGAACTATTAATCTTCTAAACATTTTTTGACCAATTTAATTGTGTCAGCAGTTTCTTTTACGTCGTGTGTGCGAATAATATTTGCACCTTTTTGGAGGGAGATTGTATGTAAAACTGCACTTCCCAACAAAGAATTTTGGGGAGTAGTTTCTAATAATTTATAAATCATTGATTTGCGTGATACACCCACCAACAAAGGCAGTCCAAATATATTAAAAATTTGCAAATTTTTCAAAAGTTGATAATTTTGGTCTAATGTTTTTGCAAATCCAAATCCTAAATCTAAAACTATATCTTTTTGTCCAATATTCCTTAAATGTAGGATTTTTTCATTAAAATATTGCAAAATATCGCCTTCCAAATGTGTGTAATCTGTTAATTTGGTCATTGTTTGCGGATTACCTTTGCTGTGCATCAAAATATAAGGCACATTTATTCCTTGTGCATTAAAATACGCCAATGTTTCAAACATTTTATTATCCAAATTTCCACCACTTACATCATTGATAATAGACGCACCTTTTTCTATTGCCTGCTTCGCAACTTCGCCCCTAAATGTATCTACTGAAATAATCGCATTTGGCAAATTTTTATAAATTAGCTCAATCGCAGGCAATACACGATTAAGTTCTTCTTCTTCTGTAATTTCTGGGGCATTTGGGCGAGTAGAATATCCACCAATATCCAAAATAGTTGCACCATCTTGATACATTTGTAGGGCTTTTGGCAAAATATCATTTTCCAAAAACCTACTTTCCGCATAAAAAGAATCAGGTGTAACATTCAAAATTCCCATAATAACAGGATTTTCTAAGGATAATAATTTGCCTTTGCAGTTGAGAAAGTTCAAAGTTCAAAAGTTTAAGGTTCAAAATTTAAGGTTTAAAGTTCAAAGTTTAAGGTTCAAAAGTTTAAGGTTCAAAGTTTAAGGTTCAACGTTTAAGGTTCAAAGTTTAAGGTTCAAAAAGTTTAAGGCTTAATTTGTATTTAATCTTGTTAATCCTTAAATCCTGAAAATCCTGTTTCAGACTTTGGCTGTTTCATTCCTAATTTTTATAATTCTTCCCTCACTTCCATCAACGCAAAACCCAAAAGATTAAGTCCTCGCCATCTTTCAGGAACAGGAGCGTTAGCGTGTTCTTTGCCAAGACCAATGCCCCAAATCGTGTCATAAGGCGAAGCCTCTACCAGAATTTTATTTTGGGTACTTAACAAAAATTCTTTGAGTGGTTCATTTTGCGAAAATTTATATAAATTACCTTGTTTCACAATATTATATTTGTTGTCTTTCCAAATTTTGTCATCAAAATTCGCTACTTTTCTACCCAATTTTTTTACTGTTGCAGGGTCGTGATACGTTAATATTTCTGCTAATGTTTCATCATCTTCAAACAAACGAGCTTTTCCAGCCATCATATATTGTTCCGCAGAAGAATATTCTGTGCCTTCTGCGTCTTTGAAAGGTTGAATCCACCATTGACTAAGACAACTTTGGGTAATTGTGCCATCTTTGGAAGGTTGATGTCCCCAAAAGAATAAATATTCAATTTTGTTGGTTTTGAGGTGTTCTATAAGCCAATATTTATGATATTTCATCATTTTATTTGTTATTTTTATTTAAGAATATATAAATTCTAATGAGGATATTTTCCCAAAATAGTTTTATTTTAAAAATATTTGGCAAAAATAATATCTTTTTATTATTTTCTTTTTTTTTTATGATTATTCTGAATGATTGGGCAACCGCAAGTTGGGCAACCGCAAGGGTTGCCCCTACAAAAAATACAAAATATGAATTTTTGAACAACACTAAATACTGTTTTCCGCTAATTCTTTTCCTATAAATACAATTCTTTATCCACATTTATCCATTCTCTTACACGTGGGTCGTGTGTGGTTATGAGCAAAGTTTTGTTTTCTTTGGGAAAATTATTAAAAAAAGAAAGCACATTTTTGGCATTTTCATAATCCAAATGTGCGGTTGGTTCATCAGCTAATATGAAAATCGGGTCATTGACCAAAGCCCTTGCAATGGCGGTGCGTTGTTTTTCGCCACCAGAAAGCAAATACGCAGGTGTATCTAATTTGTGTGTAATTTGGATTTTTTCAGCAATTTGGTGTACTTTTTTTGTGATATTTTTTTGTGATAAATAAGGTAACAAAGGCAAAGAAATGTTATCAAAAACATTTAAACCTTCTAAAAGATTAAAATGTTGGAAAACCAAGCCAATATTTTTTCGTCTAAAATCAGTCAAAAAATTTTCTGACCATCTGCCTATTTTTTCATTTTCAAAAAAATATTCTCCTGATGTTGGTTTTGTTAAAGTAGCCAAAACACTCAAAAGCGTGGTTTTCCCTGAACCACTTGCACCTTGCAGAAGTGTTATTTTATTTTTAGGAATTTCAATATTGATATTTTTTAATGCGACAAATTCATTGGTTTTTCCTTCGTGAAATATTTTAAAAAGATTTTCTGTTTTTATAAGCATTGTTAAAAAATTTGTGTTTTCTAATTTATATGATTGTTCGTTTAACGATTTTTGCAAAATATTTTTTCTTCTTTTTGTGTCATTTTGAAAGAGTAACACCCAAACGAAAAAGGTATTCCATAAAAATTATTAGAGAACCATTATTTTATTGAAAATAATAAAAATTTTTAATGATAAGTTCAACATAAACTTCATTATTTTTGTTATTTTTATATTCAAACCAAAATTATCGTTTTACTGACACCTATTTTCCTGGTTCCTGACTACTTTAATATATGCAAATTACAAAACACAATACACTCACAGGACACAAAGATTGCATTTACAATCTCATTAAAAATCCAAATAATACCCAATTTTATTCTGCTGATGGAACAGGAATGGTCGCAGTTTGGGATTTGGAAAATGCAGAAATAGGAAAACTTTTGGCAAAAGTGCCTAACTCAGTATATAGTATGGCTTTTTGGGAAAATGAAAATATATTGATTGTTGGGCAAAATTTTTCTGGAATTCATTTTATAGATGTGCTTCAAAACAAAGAAATAAAATCATTACAGATTACAAATGATTATATTTTTTGTATAAAAATCATAGAAAATACTGCTTTTGTAGGTTGTGGAAATGGGGAATTGATTATCATTGATTTGATAAATGTTCAAATATTAGAAAAAATACAAGTTTCGGAAAAAAGCCTTAGAAATATAGATTATCTGCCTGCTGAACAACATTTGGCGATTGCGTGCAGTGATTTCACCATAAAAATTTTTGAATTAAAAAATCAAAATATTATTTTAAAAAACACATTATTACATCATACAAATTCGGTTTTTTCAGTGAAATATTTACCAAATTCTCCTTATTTGTTGAGCGCTGGTCGTGATGCCAAAATAAATGCGTGGAATACCAACGATTATACACTTCACACGCATATTCCTGCACATTGGTTTGCTGTCAATGCACTTGTGTATTCGCAAGATGGACATTATTTTGCTTCGGGAAGTATGGACAAATCCGTAAAAATTTGGGACAGCAATACTTTTCGTTTGTTAAAAGTATTGGATAAATCACGCTATGCAGGACACGGAAATTCCGTAAATACGCTTTTGTGGTGTGATAATTATTTGATTTCAGCAGGAGATGATAGGCAGATAAATCTTTGGAAAGCCTATTTCTAAGAAACCCCACCTAAATCCTCCCCAAAGGGGAAAACTTTTTTTTAGATATTTTTCAAAAAAATTGAAAAAAAATTTGTTTTTTTCAAAAAAAGATTTTAATTTTGCAATTATAATTTTATACCACACAAAATAGAGAGTTGCCTGAGTGGTTAAAGGAGCAGTTTGCTAAACTGTCACCCAGTAATGGGTGGATGAGTTCGAATCTCATACTCTCTACACAAAAAAAAACCGTTTAATTTCCAAAATTAAGCGGTTTTTTTGTTTTTTGTGTGTGTTGAAAATATATTTAAGTCTTTAAGGGTTGTTTTTTAAGTTAAATTTCAATATAAATCCAAAGAGAGAAATTTAATGTAAAAACCAAATTTTCTAAAAAAGAAAACACATTTTTGTTTTTTTTTGAACAAAATTTTTCTTTTTTATACCTATCTTTGCACAAAAATAATAAAGTTCAAAGGTTTTAAAACGTTTAAAAGTTCAAAAAGCTCAAAACGTTCAAAAGTTCAATTTTCAGACCTTTGAACCTATTTTGAACCTTCTAAACTTTTGAACCTGTCTTTTTCGCATGGTTAAGCCTTTACGTTCTCTTTTGTTGTTGATATTGGTAATTTTATGCTTTGGGGTGGTGGCGTTGCCTTTTTTTCCAACAGAAATAAAATTTGATGATTTTACCCTCAAAATCCCTAAAATGCAAGAAATTTGGGAAAAAAAAGATATCCCCAAATATGCAGACATCAGCAATATTCAAAATACTTTTGATAAAAAAAATAATCCATCTGATACCACAAAAAATAGCAAAAAGCCCAAAAATAATTCCTCTGGAAATGATTTTGTTTATATTCCTGATTCCCTAAAACTTCGTCCTGAATGGCGTATTCAATACCCTGACGAAGAACCTGCATTGTTGCACAATTTTTTTAGGGAATTGAATAATCTCAAAAAAAATGATAGCCTTGTGCGTGTGTTGCACTATGGCGATAGCCAACTGGAAGGTGATAGAATCACGTCTTATTTGCGTGAAAAATTCCAAGAAACTTTTGGCGGTTCTGGTGTGGGAATGGCAACTATTGTGGATAAATTAAGCACAAAAGCAAGTATTTTGCAAAATACAAAATCGTTTTTTAGCCAAAAAACAATGTATGGCGTAAAATATTCTTCGCAAGGCTCACAATATTATGGCATATTGGGCGAATATTACAAACCTGAACCTGAAATGCCTCAAAAATGGACAAAAGCATTTTTTTCTTATTATAAATCGCAATATGCAACCCCAAAACAGCAAAAAATTGAAAATGCAAAATTGATGTTTCGCAGTCCTAACGCACCTTTTGAAATAACTTTATATGACAAAAACAAAAAAGAGCTTGCGAAAAAAACCATAGAAAAATCTGCAAATTTTGGTGTTTTTGATTACGAATTGGAAAATGATTTTGAGGAAATAACCGTAGGAATTGGTGTTGCAAAAGGCAATAAAAGCCCTGAATTGTATGGAATGGCATTAGACAGCAAAAAGGGAATTACATTTGATAATATTCCGCTTAGAGGAAGTTCAGGCATAGAATTTTCACGCACACCTAAGGCACATTTGCGTAAGCAATATGAGGATTTGAATGTAAAATTTTTGATTTTGCAATTTGGGGTAAATATTGTGCCCAATCCTTTGCCTGATTACAAATTTTATGAAGATTTGTTTTATGAACAACTCGTTTATCTCAAAAGTATTCGTCCTGATTTGTGTATTTTGGTGGTGGGTGTTTCGGATATGTCAAGGAATGTAAATGGAAATTATGAAACTTATCCTAATATAGAAAAAATACGTGATGCTCAAAAAAATGCAAGTTTTAAGGCAAAATGTGCTTTTTGGGATTTATACGAAGCAATGGGAGGCAAAAATTCTATGCCAAGTTGGGTATTTGCAAAACCAATACCTTTGGCGAATAAGGATTTTACGCATTTTACGCCAAGAGGTGCGGAAGTAGTGGGCGAAATGCTTTATAAAGCGTTATTGACGGAGTATAGTATTTACCAAAATAATGGAAAATTAGGAATTGGGAATTAGGAATTGGGAATAGAACAGCCAAATAAAAAGATATTTTTAAGCTAATTATATGATTTATTTTACAGTTTTTAAACATTATTTTTATTTTTAATAAAATATTTTGTAATTATTTTTATTGAATGGCTGTTCCATTCTTAATTCTTCATTTCTCATTCCTAATTCCTAATTCTTAATTCCTAATTATTTTATGATTTATTCTATCAATTTTTTTTTAAGTTTGAGTTGGACATTTTTTACCTCATTCATTTTGTTTTCCCAAAATGAAAACATACCCCAACCCAAATATACGCTTGACAAGAAATATGATGGCGTAGTACGATATAACGATAACAGAATATACATGAATACCCAACAAAATGCTTTAAAAAGGTTTTGTGGGGCAATGGATAGACTGATTGAAAATCGTAAAAATAAAGTTCATATTGTGCATTTTGGCGATTCGCACATCCAAGCTGATTTTTTTTCAGGACAAATGCGTATGCACTTCAACGACGAAAAACTGCTTGGCAATGGAGGACGTGGATATTTTTTTCCGTGTTCTATGGCAAGCACTTCCAATCCGTACAACATTAGCGTAAATTATAAAGGCACTTGGACAGGTTGCAGAAATGTAGAAGCCTCCAAAAGTTGTTCTTGGGGACTTAGCGGAATGACTGCCACCACACAAAGCACTGATGCTCAATTTACCATAGACCCAAACAAACTTTCACAACACAAATACGCTATCACAAGGGTAAAAATTTATTATCAAGTTAATAATAAAAGCTCTTTTTATGTAAAAATAATGTTGCCCGAAGGTGCGATATATCCTACACGACTTGATGCTGATGGTTTTGCGGAGTTTATTTTACCACATTCTCAAACAAGTATTACATTTGCCTTAGAAAAAAGATTTGAATACCAAAATTTCTTTACGTTAGAAGGTGTTTCTTTGGAAAATGATTTTGCAGGTGTGCAATATACTGCGGTAGGTGTGAATAGTGCCACAGTATTGTCTTTTCTCAAAACCCCAAAATTTGAAAACCATATGCACAGCCTTACGCCTGATTTGGTGGTTATTTCGTTGGGAACAAATGATGCTTATACAAATAATTTTGATGCAATGTCTTACAAAGTAAATCTTTCTCGCCTTGTAAAACGCATTAAAAATGCCTCTCCGCTTTCGTCAATTTTGATTACAACACCTGGTGATTGTGCTTTGCCTGGTGGAAAAATCAATACAAGCAATCTTTCTGCGGTGCGTATGATAATGGAAGTTGCAAATGAACAAAATTGTGCGGTTTGGGATATTTTTAATATTATGGGAGGGCTTGGCTCGGTGAGTAAATGGCTTAGTTTGGGACTTTCTGCACCTGACAGGGTGCATTTGAGCGGAAAAGGTTATCAATTACAAGGCGATTTGATGTATGATGCCCTTATTATTGCGTATGGGGATTATGTGAGGAGGAAAAAATAAAATGAAAACTTTTAAAAATAGGCATAAATGCCTATTCTATACATATTTTTGTATTTTTATGTATAGCATAGGCATTTATGCCTGTGAAGCGTCAAACAATCCACATTAGAATTTACACATTCCTTGACACCAAAAATCACTTAATTTTCAAATAACAACGAGGCATACATTCCACTTGAAAACACAATCCTATTGGATTCTCTGACAATTTTTGTGGAATGTGTTAAATTTCCCCTTTATTTTTTAATATAAAATATTGATAATCAAACCTATAAGGTTTTTAAAAATCTTACAGGTTTGTAACTCCACAAAAATTGTCAGACAACCAAGATTATCAGCGAACTATATAAGTATTTTTAATTTTTTTGTAAAAAACAGATAAGAAACACTTAAAAAATACTAACCAGATTTTAAATCGTTTTATTTTTAATGTTATTTTTGTGATAACTTTCATAAAAACATTTAAAAAAATATTTATTTTCTATTGTTAAATATTGACAAATATTATTGGCTGTTTCATTCATCATTTATCATTCATCATTTACCATTACCTTGCGATTACTTGCCATCTAAAAGCCCATTTCCAGGTGATTTTAATATCAGTAAAACCAGCTTTTTGCAAAAAAGATTTGAGGTCATTATACACAAAAGCACGCCAAACAGAAAGCGGAGCATCATTTTTGACCAAATAAGAACCATTAAAAAGCCTCGTAAGCAACCAAATACTCCAATAAGCAATACTATTGCGGTGTAAATCATTGATAATCAATGCCTTGCAATTCCCTTTTTTGACTTGTGTAAATAATGCAATAAGTTGTTCATCAGTAAAATGATGACAGAAAAGGCTCATTATCACAATATCATATTTTGAAAAATCTGTCAAAAAAGCATCTTGCGTCTGCCACGTGATATTTTGGTAAGAATGTATGATTTTTTCTGCATATTGTCGCATAAAGTCGTTTGCGTCCAAACCGTATAAATTAGCAGAAATTTGCTTTTTTTTACACCAATCTGCAATATATCGTAAAGTATGCCCACCACCCGCACCTACATCAACAATGCGTAATAAATCATTTTTTTGTAGATTATTTTTTAAAAGTACATTTGTAAGGGCGTTGCCTATTATAGCATATCCACCCAAATATGTGTTGATAAAATGCAATTCATCAAGGTTTTGGGCTAATGCAGGAGAGGCTAATGTGAGGTCGTCCATCAATTCTTTTTGGTAACTACGAAGCATTTTATTCTGGAAAAATATTGATAATCAATGATTTAATAAAATATTTTTATTTTTTTAAGTGAAATAAAAACAATTTTTAAAGATAAATATAAAAACTGAAATATAAAAAAATCTTATTCAAAAGTTTGTATTTAAAAAATGGTTGTTTTATCATTTTATAAAAAAAATATGCAAAAATTGGGTGCAAAAATTACATATAGCTCAGAAAAAAAAAAGTGAATTTTTTTGTGTTTTTTGTGTCTTTTTCAATTTTTTTTATAATTTTACGAAAATTATGTATTTTTGTAAAATTAACCCAAATTTTTTTTAATATGGCAAAACTAAAAAATATAATAAAACAACTCTCTCAACAAGATTTTGATAAGATTTATCAACAACTGATGGATAGCAGTGCTGAAAAATCTGCTTATTTGCTGAAATATATGTACCACGAGCAACTTTCTGATAATAAAATCATGAAAGAACTCAATGTAAATAATAACGCTTATTATACACTTCGTTCTCGCCTCAACCAAAAAATAGAAGAATATCTTTTGGAACAAATTGAAAGCCCAAGAAGTGAGGTTTTGCGTAAAGTAGCCAATATAAACGAAATTCTTTTTACCAAAAAACGTACAATCGCCATCACGACTCTTCGCAAATTGGAAAAAGAACTTTTGGATTATGACCTTTCTAATGAGCTTGTAGTTGTCTATAAAACCCTCAAAAAACTGCACGTAAATACACCTGAATATTTTGAATATTCACAACTTTACAATCATCACGTTACATATATGCTTGACGTGGATAGATTGGAGAGTTTTATGGCAGATTATTTCCGTAAATATGGCACATACAGCTTTTCTAATGATGAAACTGACAAACTTGAATTGATATTATTGAACAAAGAAATTCTTGCTTTGTGCAAAAAATATGAATCACACCGTTTGTATGTGTATCAAAATTGCGTAAATATTTTTCATAGGTTATTTGTAGAAACCGAAGAAGAAGAACATCAACAATTACATGATGAATCTTTGGAACCTATTGAAGATATTTTTGATAAAATTGATGGAATTTTTGAACAATACAAACTTGATACAATTTACTTCCATCTTCAAATTGTATTTGAGCATTTGCGTTTGGAATATTATAACCATTATAAACTTTATCGCAAAGCGGAAAAATATTATGAGGAAGTAAATGATAGTGCAAGTGCATTGTTGTCAAGTTATAGCACACACGCTTATCCAGCTCGTTTTTTGCTCACAAAACTTGAGCGTGATATGCGTATGGGAGCTTTGGAAACTATGTATGAGGATAATTTGGGTATTTTCCACGATTTTGAGCCTGACCCACAAAACATTCCACAATTTGTTACTTATACGTGTTATAGGGCAATAGGAGCGTATTATGCAGAAAAATATGACGAGGCAATTCGTGGTTTGAATAAAGTATTGAATGACACAAGCCTCAAAAAATTTCCACAAGTAAGCCTTGAAATCAAATTGTTGTTAGGTATTTTGTATTCAATTACTGGTGAAACTGAATTATTTGGGCAACTTATCAGCAGTACGCAACGCCATATTCGTATGTTGAGCAAAGATTCTTCTGCCCACGCCATTTTATTGATAAAAATATTGCGTAGTGCAACACACGCTACCAAAGGTGATAAAAATCCTCGTTTTCAGACACTTATGGAAAAAGTTAAAAAATCAATAAAAGGTAATGAATTTAATCTTACACGTTACATACGTTTAGACGATGATTTTTTGAACAGAATTATCAAATAATAACCTTTTTTGAAAAAATAAAAACACCACAAAAATCAATTTTTTGTGGTGTTTTTTTATAATAAATTGCAGAAAAGAAAAATGATGTTTATGTTGAAACTGCGAAAAATCTTAAAAAAATATCGTCAGACCTTCGTAAACTACGGTACAGACGATATTTTTTGAGATTTTTATTTCTGTATAATGTCCAATTTTAAAGGTGTGAGTTTATAGCCTTCTTCTTTGAGCATTGTCAAAACGCCCCATTTGCCAATTAAATGCCCAGCTCCAACTGCCACAAAATGTTTTTTGGAAGATTGTAGCATTTTGGTAAGCATAGGAAACCAATTTTTATTGCGTTTGTAAAGCAATGCGTTCATTTCTTGTTCATTGCTATATTTTTCTACAAAGTGATACAATTCATTTATATTTTGTGAAACATAAAGTTCGTCCATTTTTTCCATTGCTTTTTCACTACCTCCATTTTTATCTTCCACCAAATCCATTAGATTTTCAACTTGTCTTTTGAGGTTAATATCACTAAAAAGTGCGTTCATTTGTTGTTCTGCGGTTTCTAAACCAATAATTGTTTTATTATTTTTTTTTGCAAATTGTTGAAAATATAAATCCATTGAATTATCCACAACTAAACTCTTACTTTCTTCTTCTACTTTAGACTTTTTCATTTTTTTAGCATATTTTATGACCTGAATATAATTTGTTACTGCGACAGGCTTTATATTATCAAACATTGAAAGTGCAATGCCTATTTCGGTTTTGAGCCATTTATCTACTTTTTTATATTGTTTGTCAGACAAAAGTTCTTTCATAGTAGTATTTTCTAAAAGCATTGATTTCATCAATGAAACGCCTTTGTTTATATTTTCAAGGCTATCTTCATATAATTCACCTACAAATACATCTATTTTTGGTAAAATATTTTGAATATTTTTTTCATTATCCAAGAAAGATTTATCGTATAAATGGTGTGTTCCCATAATATACATAATATTTTTAGCATCTTTGCTTTCTATTTTCCAAAGTAATGAATTTTCAAAATTATTATCTAATTTTTCTTGTGAAAATGCAATATTATTTGAAAAAAGTATAATGAAGAAAAATATAAAATTAAGATTTGTATTGTTCATTTTTATAAAATATGTTTTTTGTGAATTTTTTAAAATAATAATTTTTGATGTTTTGATACTACAAAAGACGTTATTTTTTTGATAAAAAAAAATTATAAAGTTTTGTTTGTAAAATTATGCGTCCCTATTTTAGCAATGGAAAAAAAATAATCAAAAATTTAAGGTGTTTAGAAAAAATAAAGAAGAATTATGAATAATGGTAAAACCCAAAAAAACATAATTCTTCTAAAAACTATTTTACAATTTTGTAACAAATTGACCTTTCAAAAGCCCTTCTAATCCCAACCAAACCAAAAAATTGATAATTTTTGCATCTAAACCAACCAATTTTCTAAGTGGTGGATTTCTTTTTTTGGCTAATTGCATAATCACATCTGCAACTTTTTTGGGAGGAATTGCCATATTTTTGAAATTACTTGCTGCAGAAGACATTTTTTCTAAATTTTTGGCATAAAAATTTTGATTTTCTCCTGTTAATTCCTCTTTGGCGTGTTGTGCAGTGGCAATACTTTTATCAAAAATCTCTGTTTTTACGCCACCAGGCATAATACAAGTAACTTTTATACCCAAATGCTCCAATTCAAAACGCAAGGATTGGCTTAAACCCAATACCGCAAATTTGGAAGCGTGATAACTAAATTCCCAAGGCAAACCAATCGCACTACCAATGCTCCCAATATTAAAAATTTTGGCGGTTTCGTTTGGATTTTTTTTAGCAAATTTTTGTAAAAGTGGAATGAATTTTTTGGTCAAATTATACAATCCAAAAAAATTCACTTCCATCAAACTACGCACTTTTTGCTCATCTGATACCTCAAAAGGTGCTATGTAGTTAATCCCTGCATTATTCACAAGGGCAAAAAGACCATTTTCTCCACAAGATTTTTCTAACAAAGTAAGTGTATTATTGGTGTCATTTTCCTTTGTTACATCTAAAATTATTGGAATTAAATTTTGTATTTTTTCATTTTCCAATATTTTCACATCATTTTCTTGCCTCACACCTGCAAATACACGATAACCATTTTTTGCCATTTCAATCGCAGTAGTTTTCCCAATTCCTGTGGAAACACCTGTTATAAGGACATTTTTCATAAAAATAAAAGTTGTTTTTTTAAATAAGTGAGTAATCACTTATATTTTTTAATAAAAAAATTTTTCTAAAATAATAGAGTTCTTTAAATGAGAGATTTTTACCAAATATTTAATTTTTAAATATTTTAAGTGTTTTATCAAAATTTTTCATTACTTTTTGTTTATATTTTTAACGTATAATTTAAAATTCCATAAGG
>JAAFIN010000128.1 GCA_013297825.1 Cytophagales bacterium | reverse complement strand
ACGCCAAAGACAACATAGGAAGATAAAAATAATATAACTTGTTTTGCTCATAATTATACGCCAAATACGCCACATAAACCGCACAAGGATATAACAAACTTCCCACCGAAAACCGCTCAATCGCATTGATAGAAGGTAAAAAATTATACCATAAACTCACACATAAAATAACCAAAAAACTCACACTTAACAACAACACAAGCCAATGATTGCCCAGCATTACAGGAAACAACAAGGTAATAATTCCTGTGCCTATATGCACAACTTTGCGTGTAAATTCTGCTTTGTACCCAAAAAAATGATACAATATTTCTGCAAAACCAAACAATAACAAAAAACTGCTTGCTAAAATAATAAAGTTCAAAAGGTTCAAAGTTTAAGGTTTAAAAAGTTCAAGGTTTAAAAAGTTCAAGGTTTAAAGTTTAATAAAATTGCATTAAAAAACAATAAAAAATCCTTTTCTGTTTTAAGAAAAGGATTTTTTTATATGAAAAAAAAATTATGAATTTTGCATAATTAATCCTACTATCAACAATGTTATAAGAATAATCCACGAATAAGTATACCAAGGCGCACGTGGTGCAATAAATTTCTGTTTTATAATAGCAAGTGTTTCAGGTGTAAGCTCATAAAGCTCATTATCAGTGTGGTTTCGCATCAAATACATTTTTCCCATTGGAAAAAAAGGAATAAAATTTAAGTAGAAATACTTTTGACGTATTTCAATGTGATAATTCACATTTTCATTGGGTTGTGCAAGACCAGCTTCGTGTGCCAAAATTTTTAGCAATAATAAAGATTTCCAACCAAAAAGTACCATAATAAATTTGAATAAAGGTTTGAATTATTTAGGTAAAAATATAAAATATAAACTATAAATTATACTAAAAAACTTATAATTTATTTCAAATATTTTTTGTAAAAATAAATATTTTTTTGAGTTTTAAAAATTTTTCCAATAAAAATATTGTATTTTATATTTTGTACTTTCTTTCAGCTAAAAAAACGCTTAAAAATAATATTTGATTTAGTTTTTATGGTCATTTATTATTTTTTATAATTTTTAGCCTAATCAAAAATATTAAAAAATCATTTTCAACAAAAAATTTAATCATTATTTCTACAAAAAAGCAACGTTTTTTTTAGGAAAAACCTAAAAAACCTTTTTTTTTCAAAAAAAAACATAAAAAAACCTTAAAATATTTTAAAAAAAGTTTTAATTACTTTTCTATTTTTTTAATTTTGCTTTTTTTTAATAAAGAAATGAAAACCCCAAAGAAAAAAACATTTAAAACAAATAAAATTTAATAAAAAAGTTAAAACAATTCATAAAAATTTTTTAATATAATTTTAAAAATATTTTTATATATAAATAAATAACTAAAAATTTTAACTAAAAATTGCCTATTGCATAGATTTATCTTCCATTTTTGGTTTAATGTTCTTTTCACATAACAAAATTTCTACTTGCCTTGATTTTCCTCAAATACTTACTACCAACAAGCCTTTCCTTGTTGTTAGGTTGGGTTTTGTTACCTGATAGCCCCCCAGCCCCCAAAGGGGGAGTAAATACAGTTATTAGCTCTCCTTTTAAAAGCAAAAAAGACTTCGTTAGCTCCCCCTTTGGGGGCGGGGGGGGCTTTGGCTTCGTGGTAGATACACCATATTATCGCAGTAATGTTTTTCCAGCTTTTCGCCCAAGAGATAGAGCCAGCGACCCACTTTCCGCAGGAAGTAGTGGCGGACACCCTTTTGGCTTCAAAAAATACATCAACACAGATATAAAATATTTTCCTGATAGTTTAGGCGGAAAGTATTTTATTGAGGAAATTATCAATGGTAAAAATCGTTATCGTCCATTTAGCCAACTTTCTATGCAAGAAATGTCTGCTTTGCGTCAGCGTGAAACAGAAAATAAGATTTTGCGTGATTTGGTATTAGGTGAAAATGCAGAAAGTGCGACATCTGGGCGTAATCTTATTCCAAAAATTCCTGTGGAAAGCAGATGGTTTGATAGAATTTTTGGGGGAAATGCGGTAGAATTTAAGCCTGTTGGTTTTGTGAATATGGATTTTGGGGTGCAGTATCAACGTGTTGCTAATCCTGCATTGCCTATTCGCCAACAAAGAAATACTAATTTTAATTTTGACCCACACGCCAATCTCTCACTTGTGGGAAAAGTTGGGGAAAAATTAAGGGTAAATGGAAATTTTGATACAAAAGCAAGTTTTCAATTTGAAAATCAATTCAAACTTGAATACAAAGGTTTTGAAGAAGATATTATTAGAAAAATAGAATTTGGAAATGTAAGTTTTGCATTGCCAACTACGCTTATTCAGGGGGCGCAAAATCTTTTTGGGGCAACTACCGAGTTGCAATTTGGAAGGTTAAAAGTGCGTTCTGTATTTTCTAACCAAAGAGCAAGAAGTGAAGCAATTACATTGAAAGGAGGTAATCAACGCAGAAATTTTGAAATTCCTTGTGGTGATTACGAAGAAAATAGGCACTTTTTTTTAGCCCAATTTTTTAGAAATAATTACGAAAGGTCATTGCGTACATTGCCACTTATTACGTCAGGCGTGCAGGTTACACGTTTGGAGGTGTATGTTACCAACCGCACTAATAATGCTTCTGATTTGCGTAATATTGTAGCGTATTTGGATTTAGGTGAAGCACAACCATTTAGAAATAATTTTAATACAAATCCTACCAATACCTCACCAAGAAATAATGCAAATGGACTTTTTACTGCGGTAAATGGTATTTTAGATGCTGATAATGCAACAACTGCATTGCAAAGCCAAGTGGGACTTACCAATGGCACAGATTTCACAGTTTTGCGTGCTTCCAAAAAACTCCTTCCTACTGAATATGTATTTAATCCGCAACTTGGGACAGTTTCATTGCTTACACCACTTCGCAATGATGAAATTCTTGCGGTTGCTTTTGAATACACCATCAACGGACAAAATTATAAAGTAGGTGAACTTACAGATGATTATGCCAACCGTGAGGCAAGCCAACTTATTAGGCTCAAAATGCTTCGCCCACCTTCCATTCGTTTGGATATGCCAACGTGGAATTTGATGATGAAAAATGTGTATTCTTTGAATGCTACCCAACTTACACGCAATAATTTTTTATTAAGAATTATTTACAAAGACGATTTAACAGGTATTGATAACCCAACTTTGCAGGAAGGTGTGCGTATGAAAGACCAGCCACTTTTGCGTGTAATGGGTTTGGATAATCTTAATCCTCAAAATGACCCACAACCAGACGGAAATTTTGACTTTGTGGAAGGTGTTACAGTTGATACCAGAAATGGAAAAATTTATTTCCCTGTTTTAGAGCCTTTTGGTAGTAATTTAATTGGAAATGCAAATTGGAACGCAGAACCAAATCAGCTAAAATTTGACCCTTTGAGCGAAACAGGTTTTATCAATAAATATGTTTTTGATAGACTTTATAATTCCACAAAAGCAGACGCTTTGCAAACTTCTGACAAAAACAAATTCTTTATTTCAGGGAATTTTGAGGGAAGTAGTGCCTCTGATGTTACATTGCCAGGCATCAATATTTCGCCAGGTTCTGTAAAAGTAACCGCAGGTGGAATTCCATTGCAGGAAGGTTCGCAATTTACGGTGGATTATGCCACAGGAAAAGTACAAGTTACAGACCCAGCCATTTTAAATTCAGGAAAAGACATTAAAATTGACTTTGAAAAAGCAGATTTATTTAATTTTCAAACAAGAAGATTATTTGGTACAAGGGCAGAATACGAATTTAACAAGGATTTTGTAATTGGAAGTACCATAATGAGCCTTTCAGAACGTCCTGTAATTACACGTGTCAATACAGGCGAAGAACCTATCAATAATACAATGTTAGGTTTTGATATTACCTACAATTCCAAACCACGTTTTTTGACAAGATGGGTGGATAAATTGCCTTTTATCCAAACCAAAGAAGCATCTGCATTTAATTTTTATGGAGAATATGCCCAATTATTTCCTCGTGGGTCTAATCTAAGCGGAAAAGTATCTTATATTGATGATTTTGAGGGAACACGCACCTCTTTCAATTTAGGACGCGCTCCACAACTTACTTGGAAATTGGGTTCTACACCTCAATTATTTCCTGAAGCTATCAATAATCAGCTTAATTATGGATTTAGACGTGCTAAAATGTCTTGGTACAATGTAGATAATCTTTTTTATAGAGATGGTGCAGGAGGCACAAAACCAGCAAATATTGACATCAAAAACCATTATGCAAGACCTGTCGCACCACAGGAGGTTTTTAAAGGAAGGGATAGACTACAAATTCAAACCAATGAAACCATTTTTGATGTTGGATTTTTTCCAGAAGAAAGAGGAACTTATAATTACAATCCTGACCTCACAAGCGAAGGACTTTTAAAAAATCCACGCCAAAATTGGGGAGCAATTACACGAGGCATTTCTTCAGATATTGATTTTGATAACCAAAATATGGAATATTTGGAGTTTTGGATGCTTGACCCATTTATCGCAGGAAATAACGGAAGGGTTTTAGATGGGCGACTTAACCAAAATAATACCACAGGGGGCGATATTTTTATTCATTTGGGCAATGTGTCAGAGGACGTAGTGCCTGATGGAAAACACGCTTTTGAAAATGGATTGCCTGGTTCAGGTGCTAATGCTGGAAATGCAAGCCAAAGCGTTTGGGGTTTTGTTACCAATCAACAATACGTAAATAATGCTTTTGACAGTGACCCAAATAATCGTACCAACCAAGATGTAGGTTGGGACGGATTAAAAGATGCTGATGAGGCAAGTTTTGGCTCATTCCAAAATTTTGTAAATGCGGTTAATACAACTGTTACAAATCCAATCGCAAGAGCAAATTTATTAGCTGACATTTCAGGTGATAATTTTAGGTATTATTTGGGGGGAGATTTAGACGGTGCAAATGCCCAAATTGTGGAGCGTTACAAAAATTTTAATGGATATGATAATAATTCACCCATTACTTCTGCAACAGGTGGATTTACGCCTTCGTCTTCTACTTTTCCTGATAATGAAGATTTGAACAATGATAATACCATTTCTAACATTGAAGGTTATTATCAATACAAAATTTCTATCAATCCAAGCAATTTGGCAGTTGGTAATAAATATATTATTGACCAATCAGTTTTTAGAACAGATGACGGTGAAAATGTTACCTGGTATTTATTTAGAATACCAATTCGTAATTTTGACCAAAAAATTGGGGCGATTGATGGTTTTAAATCAATTCGTTATATGCGAATGGTTTTAACCAATTTCCAACAACCTGCGGTATTGCGTTTTGCACAGTATCAGCTTGTTGCAACACAATGGCGTAGATTTACAGGTGATTTGAATGATAAAACATTTGGCTTGCCCATTGAGCCTTATGATGCAAAATTCAACGTTTCGGTGGTAAATATTGAAGAAAATGGAAATCCTGGTGCTGATATTACACCCTACAAACTGCCTCCTGGTGTAATCAGAGATAGAGATGTCAGCAACATCAATAATCGCCAAATAAATGAGCAATCTATGCGACTTTGTGTAGAAAATCTTAGAGATAGAGATGCAAGAGCAGTTTTTAGAAATTATAGCCTTGATTTATTGAGTTACAAACGTGTGCGTGCTTATATTCACGCAGCAAGTGATAACGCAAGAGATGGCGAACTTACCGCTTTTGTGCGTTTGGGAACAGATTTTACAGATAATTATTATGAGATAGAAGTACCGCTTTATCTCACACGACAAGGCACGCAAAATGCAGAAGGTATTTGGATTGAAAAAAACTGGATTGATGTAGAATTTTTGCAACTTACACGTACCAAGGTAGAGCGGAATCTCGCAGGGCAAAGCGTGGTAATTCCTTTTAGTAGAATAATTGATGGATTAGATGGAAATAAATATCGCATTACGGTTGTGGGAAATCCTGACCTTAGTGCGGTGCAAACGTCAATGATTGGCGTAAGAAACCCAGACCAAAGTATTTTTAATCAAAATGATGATAAATTGCCTAAATCTGTTTGTATTTGGATAAATGAATTTAGAATTACAGATTTTGACCAAACCGCAGGTTGGGCGGTTTTGGCACGTGTAGGCTTAAAACTTGCGGATTTGGCACAAATAAATGCGTCAATGACTTACACAACCTTTGGTTTTGGGACAATAAATCAACGCATTTCGGAAAGAACACGTAAAACAACTTTTAGTTATGACATTACCGCAAATGTTGCATTGGATAAATTTTTCCCAAAAAATTGGGGTATAAAATTACCTATGTTTTTAGGGTACGAAAGGCGTAGAATTACACCACGATTTAATCCATTAGACCCTGATGTGGAACTCGTTAATTCCTTAGAAGGCATTGCAGATGCAGGAAAAAGAGATGAATACAGGCGACTTGTGGAAGAAAATTTTTCAAGGCGGAGCATCAACTTTACCAATGTGCGGAAAGTTCGTATGAAGCCTGACAAAATTCCTTTGCCTATTGACATAGAAAATTTTGCATTTACTTGGCTTTATACCGAAGAAAACCGCAGTGATATTAACACCGCCCAATACCTCAATACCACTGAAAAATATGCCATCGCATACACTTATGCCCCAAATGTAAAACCTTGGGAGCCTTTTAAAAATATGCAAGCAAAATGGATAAATAAACCTGCTTTTGCGTGGCTCAAAGAATTTAATTTGGGGCTTCTGCCAAGTAGCGTAAATGTGCGTGGCGATATTGATAGAAGATTTACAAAAACCCTTTTTCGTGCTGCGGATAGAACCACAAACGGTGTAGCTCCTTTGTTCCAAAAAACCTATACCTTTACACGTAATTATGCCTTACAATGGAATTTTACCAAAAATCTTGCATTAAATTACACCGCAAATGCTTTGGCGATTATTGACGAGCCTATTGGTGAAATTAACACAAGAGAAAAACAGGATTCTATTTTTACAAATATTCGCAATCTTGGGCGTATGAAAAATTACACCCAACAGATAGGCGTTACCTATAAAGTTCCTTTGGACAAAATCCCAATGTTAAACTGGGCAACTGCTGACATAGGTTATAACGTGAATTATAACTGGGTGGCTGGTGCGGTACGTCCTGCTCCTGGCGTATTGGGACAAGCTGATACGTTGGGAAATATGATTAATAACAGCAGAGAAAGGACATTAAGGGGAAATTTGGATTTTTCTAAATTATACAAAAAATCAAGGCTTTTGAAAGAATTAGAAAATCCAACTGCTCCCAAGAAAAAAGACCCTAAAAAAGAGGACAAAAAAGACCCTAAAAAAGACACTTTGAAGAAAAAAGAAAGGGATTATTATATGCTCAAATTGGCATTAAGACCGCTTTTGATGCTCAAAAGAATACGTTTTAATTATAGCCTTACCGAACAAACTGTATTACCTGGTTTCAAACCTACCCCAAAATATTTTGGGACAAGTGATGATGCAAGCAATGCACCAGGTTGGGATTTTGTGGTAGGCGGTCAAAATGGCGAAGCCTTAAAAAATGATGTTATTCAAAATAATTGGCTTGCTTCAAGCTCATTTTTGACTACGCCATTGACACAGGCACAAAGAGAAAACTTAACCATTACCGCAGAGCTTGAACCTGCTCCTGATTTCAAAATCCAAGTTGATATAAGACGCACACGACAGGCTAATTATTCTGAATTATTCAGATTTAACCAATCAGGACAAATAGAAAGCCAAAATCCTACACGAACAGGAAGTTATAGCACATCTATTATTGCGTTTGGTACAGCTTTTAATGGAAGTAACAAAAGTTTGGAATCTGAATTATTTAATCAATTTCAAACAAATAGAACCGCAATAAGGGACAGGTTAAAATTATTAAATACAAATACAGGTGAATATGGCATTAATTCGCAAGATGTGTTAATTCCTGCGTTTTTGGCAACTTATACAGGCACAAGCACTGATAAACAAAACCTTTCGCCTTTTCCACGTATTCCATTGCCAAATTGGCGAATAGATTACACAGGGCTTACAAAAATGGATTTTTTTAAAAAAATATTCCAAAGTGTAACCATAAATCACAGTTACGCTGCGAATTTTACGGTGAATAATTATACATCTTCTTTGGAATACAAAAGCAACCAAATAAGCCTTGCGAATAACGAAACCAATTATCTTGTGCCTAATGTACTCAATGCAGATGGGCAATTTATCCCTGTGTATGTGATAAGTCAAATTACCATCAACGAAAAATTTGCTCCGCTTATTGGCGTGAATGTTCGCACAAAAACAGGTATGACTTTGCGATTGGATTATAACCGTGATAGGGATTTGAGTTTAAACCTTTCAAATGCCCAACTTGCAGAAATGCACAACAAAAGCATTGTATTTGGTTTTGCGTATATGAAAAAAGGGCTAAAACTTCCTTTTAAAGATGCCAACAGAAAACCTATTATTCTTCCCAACGACATTAATTTTAGGTGTGATTTTACCATTAGAGAAACCAAAACCATTCAAAGGAAACTTGACCAACCAAGTGTAATTACTGCAGGAAATACGAATTTTCAAATTCGTCCTTCTATTGATTACCAATTTAATACCCAACTTAATTTGGCAATTTATTTTGATTACAGCATCAATACGCCCCAAATTTCAAGCTCTTTTCAACGTGTAAGCAACACAGGAGGCATACAATTAAGGTATAATTTGACGCAGTAAAAGCGGTTTAAGATTTAAAGTTTAAGGTTTAAGGAAGAAATTTCTTAAACCTTAATTTTTTTTATTTTTTTGGAAAAATAAATTAGAATTTTTAAATTTACAGAAAATAGATGTGGATTGTGTTTATTTATTAGTTGTTGGTAATTTTATGAAACGATATTTATTTGTCATATTGGTAATTTTTATTTCAGGTTGTTGTTCATACAACAAGAGTGATTTAGAATTTAACGCTAAGGAATTAGCACATTTTGCAGATTATAAAAGTGGAGATATAATTTATTTCCAAAGTAACTTAGGTGATATAGACACCATTAAAATTGTAGGTTTTGGAACTGAACGAAATGAGCGTTGTCCTGGATTAAATACGCCTCCACCAGTCAATCATAGGTGGCTTCAAATAGAACACTTACCAGTTGATAGGTGGTTTGGTACATCAATAACTGAGAAAAAAACTGAAGTTGTTTATCAAGAACTTTTGTCTATTTCAAAATATCCCATAGAAACAGGAGTTTACTATTCTATTAGTTTTAAGGATTTTCATTCTAAAATTTTACCTAAATCTACTGTTGGAGAATTTCATACAGATACAATCAAATTGAATAACTTAAACCTAACAAACTATTATTTAGTAAGACATGGTTATCCAGAAAGAATAACTGAACCAAAAAATATTGAAATAATTTATTGGACAGATAAATTTGGACTTACTGCATATAAAGCCAAAGATGGTGAAATATGGACAAAAAAATTCACTCATTAATAAATTTTTTTATTTTGTATTAATATTTTTAACTAAATTTTATAGTTTAAACCTATAAAGTTTTTTAAAACCTTATAGGTTTGAAAACTATTATTCAAAAATTGCAAACAATAAGCGAAAAAAATCCACGTTTTAAGGATAAACCTGCTTATGATAAATATTTTAGGCAACTTTCCATTCTCTCAAAAATTCGTGATTTACAACCTTTAACCCAAAAAATTATTGACAATATGACTTTCTCATTTAAAATTGAAGATGATGTTTTTTATCAAAAGGGCATCAAAAAAGAAAAAGAACAAACTATTTTAAACGCTTACAAAAAAGGCAAAAAAATCCATGAAATTGCTGAATTTTTGGACTTAGATATTGATTTTGTAAAAAAAATTATTGAACAAAATGAACAAAAATAGTTTTTATTTGTATTATTAGCCAAAAACAAAAAAAAATTACAATAAAAAAAAACTCAAAAAACGCAATTTGATTGTGATTTTTGAGCTTTTTTTTATTTTTTTGGAAAAATAAATTAGATTTTTTATTTTTACAAAAAATCAAAACTTTTATTTTTACTAAATCATTCTAATTACAAAAATGAATAAAACAGAAATTGACCAAAAATATCTAAAAATTTTAGATGGAATTCGTGCTAAAGTTCGATATTTTTATAGTATTTCCAACCGAAATGACTTGATAATGTTATATGAAGTTGATGAAGAAAAAATCTATTCCTACATTTACTCAGAATTTTTATTGGGTTTGAATGAAAGGTCTCAAAAACTATTGGAAATGCAATTTGGAGATGCACAAAAATCAAATGGAATAGTTGTATTTATTAGAGATGAAGAAAATGAAATATTCAAGTCTTATATAGTCTAATTTTTTCGTCTTTTGTTGGTATTTAAAAACTTTGTAAATATCAAGTAAAAAGGTATCCCACAAAAATCGTCAGAGAGTTATAAAAAACTAATTTCTAATTCTTAATTTCTAATTCTTAATTTATAGTTCTTAATTTCTTAATTCCCAATTCTTAATTTTTTATTGTATTTTTGCAAAAAAAATATTTTTTTAACTTAAAAAAAACAAAAAAAATCTTAAAAAAATGCAATTTTATTCCTCTATTATTGAAACCATTGGCAATACCCCACTTGTTAAACTTAACAAAATTTTTAAGGGTATCAAAGGAACTGTACTTGCAAAAGTAGAATATTTTAATCCTGGTAATTCTGTAAAAGACCGTATGGCAGTAAAAATGATAGAAGATGCTGAAAAAGCAGGTATTTTGAAACCAGGCGGAACGATTATAGAAGGCACATCAGGCAATACAGGTATGGGACTTGCTTTAACCGCAGTTGCAAAAGGTTATAAGTGCATTTTTACAATGGCAGATAAGCAATCACAACAAAAAATTGATATTCTAAGAGCAGTAGGAGCGGAGGTAATTGTTTGTCCTACCAATGTTGCTCCTGATGACCCACGTTCTTATTATTCAGTTGCAAGACGTTTGAATAAAGAAATTCCTAATTCAATTTATCCAAATCAATACGATAATCCTTCCAACGCACAAGCCCATTACGAAACCACAGGGCCTGAAATTTGGAAACAAACCGAAGGAAAAATCACGCATTATGTAAGCACCGTAGGCACAGGAGGCACAATGTGTGGTGCAGCAAAATTTTTAAAAGAACAAAATCCTGATATTTTTACATTGGGAATTGATACGTATGGTTCAGTATTCAAAAAATACAAAGAAACAGGTATTTTTGACGAAAATGAGATTTATCCCTATCTTACAGAAGGTTTTGGAGAAGATATTTTGCCAAAAAATGTGGATTTTGATTTGATTGACCTTTTTATCAAAGTTACCGACAAAGATGCTGCAATAATGGCAAGACGACTTTCAAGAGAAGAAGGTCTTTTTGTAGGTTGGTCGTGTGGTTCTGCGGTTTTTGGGGCATTGGAATATGCACGCCAACACCTCAAAGAAGATGATGTAATGGTGATTATTCTCCCTGACCACGGAACAAGGTATTTGAGCAAAATCTACAACGACACGTGGATGAAAGATAGGGGATTTTTAGAAATGAGAGATTTTGCAACTGCGAGGGATATTGTAAAATATCACCAAAAACAAGGTAGAAAAGAAGTTATCACCATTGACAAAGGTACAAAAGTGATAGAAGCGGTTAGAATTATGGGAAAAGAAGGCATTTCTCAACTTCCAATTACTGATGGTGAGCATTTTATTGGGAGCATTACCGACACAAAACTCCTTTATCAGATGATTGAACAACCTGAAATTAAGGAAAAAACCGTTACAGAAGTAATGGGAAAACCTTTTAAATTTGTAGCAATGGACAATACGCTTGATGTGCTTTCTTCATTGATTGATAGCGAAAATAAAGCCCTTTTGGTGCGTGATGACTTAAAAAATGAAATTCATATTATCACACAAGCGGATTTGTTGGTGGCGGTTGCAGGATAATTTTTAATGTTGAATGATAAATGTTAAATGATGAATGGAACAGCCAAATACAAAACAGCCAGATTCTTTCAGAATGACACATTTTTTTTGAATCTTGAACCTTAAACATTGAACTTTTAAACTTTTTTAAACTATGATAAGTGTTATTATGGGCAGTTCGTCTGACCTGAGCATTATGCAGGAGGCAGTGAATATTATTGAAGAATTTGGTGTAAAATGCGAAGTGGAGATTGTATCAGCACATCGTACACCTATTCGTATGATAGAATATGCCCAAAATGCACATAAAAAAGGTATAAAAGTAATTATTGCAGGAGCAGGCGGTGCTGCACATTTGCCTGGTATGGTTGCCTCTGTTACGCCTTTGCCTGTGATAGGTGTGCCTATAAAATCACGCAATTCTATTGATGGTTGGGATAGTGTGTTGTCTATTTTACAAATGCCTGCTGGTGTTCCTGTGGCAACAGTTGCCCTCAATGGTGCAACAAATGCAGGTATTTTAGCTATTCAAATATTGGGTACTTCTTCCCCTGAAATTTTTGAAAAATTAGTAAAATATAAACTTTCGCTGATAGAAAAAGTAGAGAAAATGAATGAAGAAATGAAATAATTGGGAATTAAGAATTAGGAATTAGGAATTTATTTTTTTTCAAAATTATGTTTTCATTTTTTAAAAATAATATTATAAAACATTCATTTTTTGGCGAATTATTGTATCAAAAAGATTATTGGGAAAACATACATCAAATAAAATTTGGAA
The DNA here is from genome assembly GCA_013297825.1 of Cytophagales bacterium. Taxonomy (GTDB): domain Bacteria; phylum Bacteroidota; class Bacteroidia; order Cytophagales; family Microscillaceae; genus JAAFIN01. The sequence continues at coordinate 1,291 of JAAFIN010000128.1, read as the reverse complement.
ATGATGCCATTGATTTTTCTATTGATGCCATAAAAAAGGAAATTATACAAGAAAACCAAATTTTATTTTTTAAATTTATAGAAAATATTTATGAAAAAGAAATAAAACCTTTTTTAGAAATAGAAATCTTAAATTATGATTATATGTATTATGAAAATAAAAATCATATAAGTTTCAAAATTTCAAGTATTTCTATTCCAATAATTGAAAAATGGAATATTTCAAATCCAAATATTGATGATTTAATTTGGGAAGTTTGTTTTGATATTTTTTGTAAAACTAAAAATGGCGAAATACAAGAACTTTGTAACTTTTTTTTTACAATGAAAGGCAAAAAATATGATTTTTTTATGGTTGATGGGTATTAAAAAAATCTGTGAAAATCTGTGTTAATCCGTAAAATCTGTGTTTTAAATTAATACCACAAAAAAAACAAATCTCGCAAAGGAAATACCACTTCTTTTATAAAAACAAAGGTCTTTCAACCCTTCTTTCCAATTCAGCATTTTGGGTATCATAGGACTTACCAAACTTAATCCAATGTGTCCAATTCCGCTCCAAAAAATGAGTATTTTTAAAATCCAAAACATATTTGTAAAAGTACAAAATAACAAAATTTTAGATATTTTGTTGGAAATATAAATAAAATAAAGACATTTATCCACAATAACCATACAAAAATCAATTTATTTTAAATATAGAATTAGTTTTAAATTTCTCAAAAAAAATTTAACTTTTCATTAACATTATTTACATTTCATTGTGAAAATATTAAAAAAACACCTCTTAACTTTGCATTATAGAAAAACATAAAGAATTTATGCAAACGTTAGCATTGATTTTTTTTCTATAGAAAAAATAGTAAATACTTGGCAAATACATAGATTGTATATTTTAAAAAATATACTACTTGTTTTAAAGAGATTATGTTTTTTAAGTGGTTTTTAGATTATTAGGAAAAGGAAATTGCTTTGCGATTTCCTTTTTTTTTGTTTAAAAATGAAATTTTGAATTTATCATTTTCACAAACAAAAAATGGACTAACAAAGTAATTTGTGAGTCCATTTTTTATTTTAAAAAGATTAAAAAAAAATCTTTAAAAAATTATTCTTTTACCAATTTAATAGTGAAAGTACGTTTTTCAGTAACAAAACGAATAATATATGTTCCATTGCCAAATTGTGGTACTTCTTTGTTAAATACATTTTGCGTATTTTGCCAGTTTCCTGTGTATTCCATAACTTTTGTACCTTTTATGTCAGTTACCAAAGTACGAATATTTGGAAGATTT
>JAAFIN010000127.1 GCA_013297825.1 Cytophagales bacterium | reverse complement strand
TATTTTTCAGGTAATTTATCATCATCAATAAAACTTGCTTTGCTGGTGTAACTTTCTTCTCTTATAATAACTTTTATTTGGTGTCTTTCAAGCTTGTTTTTGAGTTTAGAAACAAACTGACCGAGTGAAATATTCACAAAATTTTGGTTATTTTTTTTGCCCAGATTTATTTTATTGATGTTTTTTGAAATATTGCCAATGGTGACGGTTGAAATTTCATTTTCAACACATTTTTTTTCAATTTTTGCACTTGCTTTGTGCAAATAATCATCTATTTTTCTTTGTCTTTTTGTATTTAGTTTTTCTAATCTTTTTGACCAATTTTTTGCGTTTCTTTTTTTCAAACCACTTTTTATTTTGCTTGATTTTTTGTTAAAATATTGATTGAGTGATTTTAAAGGTCTTCCATTCACAAAAAAAGGTTTTAAGTTTTTTGTATTTGTTACACAAGTTGCCAAATTATTTAGTCCCAAATCCATTGCCATTTTATTGTCATTTTGGGCTACTTTTTCATAAATTTCGTTGTCTTCAAACACAAAAATAACCTCAAAAAAAGCAGTTTTGGGAATAATTTCAACTTGTTTGATTTCTTTGTTTAGGATTTTATCAGGAATTGAAATGCTTAAATTTGTTTCTTTTTCTAAAATTACCCTATTATTTTTGATTTGAAAACGTTGTTTGTCATAAATTAAGTTGTAAGTTTTTATTGTTTTTTTGATATATTTTGGTGGTCTTGGTACACCTTTGAAAGCATTTTTGTTTGCTTTGTATTTTTTTATCAATGAAAAAAAAGAAGTATAGTTTTTGTCTAATTTTCTTAAAATTTGTTGAGAAACACCTGCTTTTAGCATTTTATAATTGATTTTCCCCTCCAAATTCTCTTTTTTTTGCATAATTTTATCCAAATTATTATAACCCAAATATTTTCCTGATATCTTAAATTCTTCATTCAAGGTATAAAGTGCTTGGTTATAAAGGTTTTTGGCGTGATGACAAAGTTCTTTCAATCTCTTGAAATCTTTTTTAGCCAAGTTCCTGATTTTCATCTTCAAGGATTTCATTTTTTGTTAAAATATTTGTAATTTTTTACCATAAAATTAAGCAAGTATTTTGTATAAAACAAATATTTTTTTATAGTTATTTATGTATTAAATTTGCGTTTGATAATAGGAAATTTTGCACATTAAAATCAACTAATTTAATTAAAATTTATTCGTTTTTGGTATAAATCATTATTTTTTTTATAAAAATATGCAAAGAATAACCCAAAATCCTGAAATTATGTTGGGAAAACCTGTCATAAAAGGTACAAGACTAACCGTAGAATACATTATTTCTTTATTGGCACAAAATACATCTATTGAAGAAATTTTGGTAGAATACAAAGGACTTGAAAAAGAAGATATTTTAGCGTGTTTGGCTTATGCAGAAAATGTTTTAAAAAATAGATTAGTATTTGATTTATGATAAAGTTTTTGGTAGATGAATGTACAGGCACAAATGTAGCAAAATGGATTAACGAACAAGGATTTGATGTATTTTCTGTTTTTGATGAATTGCGTGGAGCATCAGACAAGGAAATACTTGAAAAATGTTTTAACGAAGATTATATCTTAATAACAAATGACAAAGATTTTGGGGAAATGATTTTTAGGCAAAAAGAAGCACATAAAGGCATTATTTTTATAAGATGTGAACCCAATAATTTTAAAAAAAGAATAGAGGTATTGGAATTGTTGTTTAAAAATCATCTTTCAGAATTGAGCTTAAATTTTGTTGTTGTAACAAATGATAAAATTAGAATTATAAATCAAATTTAACTTATAAATCAAAGTTTTAATAAAATTTTTAAAATAAAAAAAATCTAAAAATAAAAAATGAAAAATCTAAAAACTATACTTTTTTTTGTACTAATAACTGTTTTTGTTGCTTGTGGAAGTGCTGAAAAACCTACAAAAAATGACGAAAAAGCAAATTCTACAAAAGATACCACAAAAAAATCTGAAAAAAAATTAGACAAAAAATCTGAAACAAAAGAAGATAAATCTGCCCCAACTAATGACGAACCACAAGAAAAAGAAGTGGATAAGTCAGTGGAATAAAAAGGTGTCAGGAGAAAGGTGTCAGGAAAAAGGTATCAGAAATTAGTAAAAATCAAAAATAATAACAAATGATTGCATATTTGGACGGAAAAGTAGCTTTTAAAGATACTACTTTTGCCATAATTGATATAAATGGCGTAGGTTACCAAGTTCGTATATCTATACCAACATCTACTGCTATTGGTGATAACAAAACTTTCAAACTTCACACCTATTTACAAGTGCGTGAAGATGCACATACATTGTTTGGTTTTGCGGATTTGGCAGAAAAAAATCTTTTTTTAGACCTTACAAGTGTTTCAGGTGTTGGGTCAAATACTGCGATTGTAATTCTTTCTGCAATGTCAATTTATGAAATACGCCAAGCCATAGCAAGCGATAATTATAAAATTCTCCAAAATGTAAAAGGTATTGGCTTAAAAACTGCTCAAAGAATTGTTCTTGAACTCAAAGACAAAATAAAACGTGAAGGTATTGGTGGAACTTCTACCGCAACTACGCAAGATACGCCTATTTCTCACACCGCCAAAATGCTTAATGCCAAAAATGAAGCACTTGCTGCACTTGTTGCCTTAGGTGTGGCACGTGCTACCGCAGAAAAAAATATTGAAACTGTTATCAAAAAACTTGGTGGCGACCTCTCCGCAGAAGAATTGATTAAACAAGCGTTGAGAACTACGTAAAAAGTTTAAGGTTTAAAGTTCAAGGTTCAAAGGCTTAAAAGTTCAAAGTTTAAGATTTAATTTGTATTTAATCCTGTTAATCCTGAAAATCCTGCTCAAATTTGGCTGTTTAATCCTGCTAATCTTTAAATCCTGAAAATCCTGCTTCAGACTTTGGCTGTTCCATTCATAATTCCTAATTTATAATTCCTAATTCATAATGTATGGTATTGCGACTTTGGGTATAATCCCTATGCGTGCTTTTCCTGCTGAAACTGCTGAAATGGTTTCCCAAATGTTGTTTGGTGAAAGCTATAAGGTACTTGCTACAAGTGAAAATCAAAAATGGTGTTACATTCTCACTGATTCAGACCAATATAATGGCTGGATAAGCACAGGACAACATCACGAAATAGATAAAATTACTTATAAAAATTATCAAAAATTGCCTTTTGTGTTAAGCAAAGGTTTTGAGAATTTTGCGATTTTACAACAAATAACACAACAAGACAAGCAAAAATATAAATTTGCTTTGCCACAAGGTTGTATCATCAAAAAAAATGAAGATGAAAGTCTTATTTTGGGTGATAAGATATTTAGTTTTGAGGGAGATTTTCAAAAAAATATTAAAAAATCCAAAAAACATTTTTTGAAAGAAATCAAATATCTCAAAAATTTTCTGCACGCACCTTATTTGTGGGGTGGAAAAACGCCTTTTGGGGTGGATTGTTCTGGTTTTGTGCAACAAATTTATAAGTTTTTTGGTGTAAATCTTTTGAGAGATGCACGTTTGCAACACAAACAAGGCGAAGAAGTTTGGCAATTAGAGGATTTGCAAAGTGGAGATTTGGCTTTTTTTGAACGAAATGATAAAGTTGTTCACGTTGGGATTGTTTTTTCGCAAGATGATGCAAATAAATTCCTCAAAAAAATAAAAATTCCTCAAAATTTTGAAAATGCTTTTATGATTGTGCATTGTTCGGATTTTGTGAGAATAGATTTTTTGGATAAAAAAGGCATTTTTAGACAAGATACGCAATTATATTCGCACACAACGCCAAGTTTTAGGAGGTTTTTTTAGGTTAAAAATCGTTTTTAGAAATGAATTAAAAATAAAATGGAAACTTTTAAAAATAGGCATAAATGCCTATTCTATACATATTTTTGTGTTTTTATGTATAGCACAGGCATTTATGCCTGTGAAACGTTAAATAAACATATCTACATTAGAATTTACACATTTCTTATTCAACTTTCCAAAAGTTTTAGAACTTTTGGAAAGTTGAATTACAGCATAATTGTTTTTATGTAGAAAATAGGTGTATTTTTTTGGAAGAACAAAATTTCTTACTTCCCACCAGGCAAATTATATCCTGTAAAAGTTTCTATAAAAAATGTAACAACCGTAAGCACAATGCTAAACGCTGCTGCCCACAAAAACACAAACAAATAATCACCATAGATTTTAAAACCATTTACAAAATGGGCAACTACTAACACCAAACCTGTATTCAGGAAAAATGGAAAAAATCCAAGTGTCATCATTGTAATAGGAAACGCAAATATTTGTAAAAGCGGTTTGATGAATACATTTACAAGTGTCATTGCACCTGCAACCATTAAACCTGCTTCAAGTGTTTCAAATTTGATGCCTACCAAAAGCCAATCTGTAGCAAATATTGCCAAGACATATACGATAATTTTAAAGATAATGTTCATAAAATAATGGTAAATGGTAAATGTTGAATGGTAAATTAAATACAATTAAAAAATAAATTAAAATTTATAAATAATTTTTTAAAAATAATCAGCATAAAATTTTGAAAATTAAATAAAAATTATTATAAATCCCTAATTTCTCATTCCTAATTCCTAATTCTTAATTCCTAATTTCTTTCAAACTTTCCTCGTGAGCAAATAATATTTTGCCAATAAGTTCGTCAGTTAAACAAGTAGAAAAAAATAAACTTTCGTATTGGGAAGGAGCAAGATAAATGCCTTTGGAGAGCATTGCACGAAAATATTGACCAAATAATGCAGTATCAGATGTTTGTGCATCAATAAAATTATCCACTTTTTTATCAGTAAAAAATACTGTGTACATACTTCCTATGTGATTTATGGTATAATTTAACCCTAATTTTTGGTGAATAGATTTCATACCATTTACAAGTTTTTCGCCAATACTATCCAATAACGTATAAATAGAAGGATTATTTTTTAAATATTGTAACATTGCCAAACCTGCACTCATTGCAGTAGGATTGCCTGAAAGCGTGCCAGCTTGATACACTTTTCCAAGTGGTGCCACACAATCCATAATCTCTTTTTTGCCTCCATACGCACCCACAGGCATACCAGCACCTATGATTTTGCCCATTGTGATAAGGTCAGCTTTTACACCAAAACGCTCTTGAACGCCTCCCTGTGCAAGACGAAATCCTGTCATTACTTCATCAAAAATAAGCACAATGCCATCTTTATCACACAAAGCACGCAAACCTTCCAAAAAGCCTTTTTTGGGCAAAACTAAACCCATATTTCCAGCAACAGGTTCAAGAATAATACAAGCAATTTGGTTTTTATTAGCATTTACCAAATTTTCTACTGCTTCTAAATTGTTGTATTCTGCAACAAGTGTGTCTTGTGCTACACCTTGCGTTACACCTGCACTATCAGGCGTGCCAAACGTAACCGCACCACTTCCCGCAGCAATCAAAAAAGCATCTGCGTGTCCGTGATAACAACCTGCAAATTTGATAATTTTGCTTTTGCCTGTGTAGCCTCGTGCTACACGTATCGCACTTAGACACGCTTCTGTGCCTGAATTTACCATTCTAATTTTCTCAACAGCAGGCACCATACTTGCGATAAGTTCAGCCATTTGGATTTCTATGTGTGTGGGCGCACCAAACGACCACGAATTTTCCAAAGATTTGGCAATGGCTTCACGTATAAAATCAGGATTGTGTCCCAAAATCATAGGTCCCCACGAATTAATAAGTTCTATATAAGCATTGTCATCTACATCATAGAGATAAGCTCCTTTTGCTTTTTGGATAAAAAGCGGATTTCCACCTACTGCTCTAAAAGCTCTTACAGGCGAATTTACGCCACCTACGATGGTATTTTGTGCTTGTGCAAATAATTTTTTGCTATTTTCTGTGTTCATTTTTTAGAAGTTTGAGGTTTAAGGTTAAAAAAGTTCAAAAATTTTTATTTAATCTTTTTTTTCCATAACATAAAATTTATGATTTTTGTCTAAAAAAACTACATAAAAAATATTATCTTGTATAAAACCAGCAACACGAGATTTTTGTCCGCCTATTCTTTTGATAGTTGCCCATTCTGCATCTTCAGGTATTTCAAAATTTGGTTTTTTAAATTCTGATTGTGTTTCAAAATCAAAATTAGAATAAATGCCCAAAGGATTTGTTTTGTCTTTTTTTCCAATAGCTTCTTTTTTTGTAATTCTTGACAAATTAACTAATTTCTCCAAAAAATCACACAAAAGGCTTTGTTTTTTTGTATCATTTTTTATGGTTTCAATTTTTATGATTTCATCAAATAATGTTTCATAATGCAAATTTTTCATCATATTTTTTTCTGTTTCATCTTGGTAATTTCCGTCTTCTGTGTCATTTTTTAGGGCTTTTTTGCAATTATCAATCAGAAGTTTTATTTGCTCAATATCTTTTTTGTAAGGTGATTCATTTTCCCAATCCACAAAATCCTGTCCTACTTCTTGGCTTTTATCAAAATATTTGAAACTAAATAAAAGCTCCAATTCAGGCATTATACGAAGTGTTTTTCTCTCTGTTTTTTCGTTACGATTTTTGTCGGTTTGAGTTTTATTTTGTGGTTTGAACTGCTTTTTGGTCATACAAAAAATCGTTTATGAATGTATTAATATTACCCAAATATGGAATTGCACCATATCGTCCTTCCAAATATCCTTTTTCAAAGGACGCATCATTACGCACAAAATTATCTTTGTATTCTACCATTGAATACAAATCTGTTTCGCCTGTTTTATGATTTTTTTCTGCAAACCACACTTGGTCACGTCTAAAAATTTCTTTTTTTAGGAGGTTGGTGTCGTGTGTTATAAATATAAATTGTGCATTTTTATTTTTTTTGAGATGAACTAACTTTATCAATTCTTGTGTAAGAAGTGTGTGTATGCTTGAGTCCAACTCATCAATAATAATAGTTTTATTATTTTCTATTGCATCAAACCACACACCAAGCAAAGCAAATAATTTTTGTGTACCTTGTGATTGAAGTTTAAAATCAATAACCACATTTTCTATAAACTCACCATTTTCATTGTGTTTGGCATGGTAAAATTCAATTATATCTGTTTGTCCAATTATTTGAGTTGGTGGTTGTTCTTGATTTGTTTGTTGCAACGCTTTCAATGAATTTATGAAATTTTGCATTAATTCAGGAGGATAATTTTTACTGGTTAAGTCTATTGTAAATTTATTATTTTGAATTTCAAAATATTGTTCTTTAACCTCTATATCTTTAACTCCTATTTCAATGACTTTAAAAAAATCAATAACTTGTTTTTTAAAATATAGCTCTGATTTCATTTTTTGAATAGTAAAATCAGTTATACTTTTTAAATTGGTATCAGTCAATGAAATTGTACTAACATTATTTTTAAAAAAATTCCTAATTTTCAATGCAATTTCGCCATTGTCTTGTGCAATGGTTGAAAGAAATAAAGCATCTTTTCGTGTAGATTTTGTGCTTTTTTTGCCTTCTTTAAATACTTTTTCAAAAGTCTGAAATTCTCTTACAAATAAGGTTTTTTCACGTGAAGATGTTAATTCAAAAAGCCATTCGCTGTGAATTTGTTTTTTATCTGCTTCAAAACCATATCTATAACGCACATTTTCCACAAAAAAAACCATTTCAAAAAAAGAAGGTTCTTTTTCCTTTTGGCTATTCAAAGCAAAAAGAATTGTGCTTATCTCATCATCAGGAGGCTTTTGATAAGATGTTAAAATAAAATCTCTAAAAAAATAAAATCCAGAAAGAAGATTACTTTTTCCGCTACCTATTGCACCATAAAAAATACTACTTTTAAGTAATTTGGTATTATTTGGGCTTAAAAAAGTATTTTCATAAATGCTTTCTGTGTCGTTTTCGTGTTCTTTGAGGGCATTGGTAGCTACAAGGCTAAAAGTTTTATTTTCTTTAAAAGAAAGAAAATTCCCAACTGTAAATTCAACTATCATAAAAAAATATTTTTGCAAAAATATAAATATTTTCTTTAAAATAAATTTAAAATGCTTTTTTTTGTGAAAAAATCACAAAAAAAAGCATTTCATAAAATAAAAATTTAAAAAAAACAATGTTACTTTAAACCTTGAACTTTTTAAACCTTGAACTTTTTAAACCTTTATCCTCTCCCAAATCAACGCACTTGCTCCAAGCACACCAGCATTTTTATCTTGAAGTTCAGAAATGAGAAGTTTTGTGGTATTTTTAAAAATAGGAAACATATTTTGTTCCATATATTTAAGCGTGGGTTGAAAAATCAAATCCTTTGCGTGAGCCAATCCACCAAACATAATAATCGCTTGGGGACTTAACAAAGCCACGACATCAGCTAATTTTTGCCCTAAAATCATTCCTGTATATTCAAATGCTTCTTGTGCAATGCTATCGCCTTGCAAAGCTGATTGTGTAATCATTTCGCCTGTAAGGTCATTTTGGCTAAGTTCCCTTAATGAACTACTTACCATACTATCTGCCAAAAGTTTTGATACAGTTCTGCGAATACCTGTAACAGATACATACGTTTCCAAACAACCTCTTTTGCCACAACCGCACAATCTTCCACCGTGTTTTACGGTAAGATGCCCCATTTCGCCCGCAAAACCTGTGTAACCATAAGCCAATTTACCATCTACAATAATTCCGCTTCCCAAACCTGTGCCAAGTGTAACCAAAATAAAATCTTTCATACCTTTTCCAGCCCCAAAAATCATTTCACCCACCGCAGCAGCATTGGCATCATTGGTAAGTGCAACAGGAACTTTATATTGTGTTTCTAATAAATTAGCCAAAGGAATTACACCGCCCCATTGCAAATTAGGCGGATTTTCAACAGTTCCTTTGAAATAATTACCATTCGGAACACCAATTCCTATGCCCACCAAAGGACTATCATCAGGCAAAGATTTTTGTAAAATTTCAATTTGGGTGTAAAGACGAGGCAAAAACATTGTAATATGTTCTTTTGCTAAGGTTGCCATTGTGTTTTCCGCCAAAATATTTCCTAATTCATCTACAAATCCCATTGTGGTAGTCGTACCACCTATATCAATTCCAAGTGTAACTTGTGGCATAAAATTTAATTTGGATATTATTTTTTTTACAAAAAAAAAACTTTTTTTTTATTTAATGAAAATCTTGTGTAATTTTACCATAAAATTTTATTATTTTATACTTTTTTTATACATTTTCATATCTAACTATGTCAAATACTAACAATATTAACCCTTCTTTTGTAAAAATTTCTGAAAATTTTGATACAGATGATATTTTGGACGACCTTATTGCAACGCCTTTTGAGGTTAATGTTGGTGATGAAATCAATATTGGAGGACGTAATTTTTTGGTGCAAAAACTTCGTGATGACCAAAACAACATCAAAACCAAAGAAGTATCAGATATAAAAGGTAATCTAAGAGGTTATGAAGAACTTTTGCGTATAGGTGTGATAAATGATGATTTTGGTATTGATGATTTGTACCTCAAAAATGTACGTAATGGTGATGCGTTGATTGAAGTAAGTATTCCTGAAAAAGTATATCAATCTTTTGAGAAAAAAGGTAAAAAAGATAAAGTTTTGCATAATTTTCCTAAAAATTTCTTTGTACGAGTTGATAGCACAATGCTCAATAGTAAATTTAAGGAAAAAAATATTGTTCCACAAGAAAATGAAATCAAACTTACACCTTGTATGTTTGCCTCTGATTCTGCGTTGGCAATTACAGAAAGCGGAAAACAAATCTCTATCACAGAACGTAATCGCACTATTGATGAAAAAATATTAGATTTGGAAGTAGGAAATTCTTTTACCTTATATGAGCGTGAAATCGTAAGCAGACTTGTAGGAACGGTTAATCTTTTGGCTTATAACAAAAAAATAGACCGTATTACCACCGCATTACCACGTGGAGCGTATTATAGTTTTTTGTTTCAGGGAGCAACTGATGGCTTTATTTCGCCTCAAATGGTATTGGATTGGTTTAATATTGTGGATAATAGGGTAAAAAATTTATTTCTTTTGATAAAAAAAGGTATTCACCAATACAACCCAAATATTCCCATTACGCAATATTCATTTATGGACAATGCTTGTGAAGCAATGCGTAATTATTTTGTAGAAAGGGTAAAAAATCCTGTTTTGCCTGTTGTTTTGGAAGAATTATATAAAATTTCTTTGGAAGAAATAGAAAATAAAGACAGTTTTGCACGTCAATTATTTGCCTCAAATATTGCACGCCCTACCACTTTTACAGATTTGTGCAATTTTACATATTCCGTAGGAAACCTTACCAATATGGAACTTAAAGAAGGCGAGAAACCTGTTACACAACAAATTATTGGGGTTTATGATGTTACCGAAACAATGATGTGGATAGAAGCAAAACGCCTTAGAAATAGAGGACTTTTGGAATTTAGGGGACAATTTAATCCTGTTGTACCACAAAGTACCACTTATGATAATCTTTCATACATAAGCGTAATGCCTACCGAACACATTATTTTTGATGTTTCGCCTGAATTTGCACAAAAATATATGGGAGGATTTACTCGCTTGTATTCTGTACGTCAAAATGCCATCACAAACCAAGATACCGAAAATATTTTGGGAACAATTTAATTTTAGACTTTGGACAAAGATATTAGGTTTTGGACGAAAAAATTTAAGTATTTAAAAAAAAGAACTATTTTAAAAAAAAGGGAAAAGAAAAATCCTTATAAAAAAGCAAAAAATAGTGTGAAAAAATAATTTTTTTTATCATTATTTTTATATTCCTGTAAAAAATAAACTTATATTACTCTAATATTACAGAGTTATTGCATCATTTGTATATTTTGAAAAATATTATTTTTGTCCAAAGTCTAATTACTCTAATATTACTGAATAATAGATAACTTATGTGTTTTAAAAAATAATATCTTTGTCCAAAGTCTAAATATTATTTATTATTTTTGTTACTGTGAAAGTTTCGTTGCAAAAATATTGATTTTTGCTTGTTTTTTAATTTATATGATAATTTGGGGTACAAAATTTATCTCTGATTTTTTGAACTTGTAAAAAAAATAATATTTCAAAAAAAACTGCAACAGAAATTTTACAGAAACATATTATTTTATTTTCGTTCCTTATTGATAATTTTTAATTATTTGAATAATAAACACAAATATAACATTTGTTTTATCAAAATCTCTATAAAATTCTGTCAATCCTAAAACCCTAAAAATCCTATTTAAAAAAAGAGTTTTTGAAATAATTTAGAAAATTCTTTTTTTTTCAATAAAAAGCGTTAATTTTGTGTGTTTTTTTATAATTTCCTTAAAAAAAATCAAAGACTATTCACAAAAAAAGGCTCAAATCAGAAAAAAATAAAAAAAAATCATTTTTTTTCCTCTTTTTTAAAACCTTTTTAAGACAAGTTACGTAAAAAAAGTAATTTATAGAAACTAAAAACTAGAAACGTACTTTTTAAAAAATGCTTTTTTTTTATGAAAATCAAAAAATCATAAAAAATCGCATAGTATTTGCAAAAACCTAAAAATAATAATAAAAAATAATAAAGTTTAAATTATTTATATGAACAAACTCAATTTGCAATACAAAGCACTACTCACTGCTTTGGTGTTGTTCTCTTTTTTCTTAGGGGGTTGTGGGCTTTTCGGAAAAAAAGGAAAAAGAAGCAATGAAACCCTTGACGACAAAATCAATGGCTCAAGCGGTGAAATTTATCCTTTTACCCAAACACGCCCTTATGACGCTCAATATGTGCCTGCGGGTATGGTCGTAGTACCTAATGGAACTTTCCACATGGGACAAGCTGACCAAGATGTAGCATCAAGCCAACTCAACATGAACAAACAGCTTACAATTTCTGCGTTTTTCATGGATCAAACCGAAATTACAAACAACCAATATCGCCTATTCACAGATGTACTTTTAGCTTATTCAGAGGGCAAACAATCCAATGACCAAGAATTGCCAGAAGATTATACTGGTAAAGTAATGGACAAAATGTTCTTGAAAAATGGAACACCTGTGCGTCCTGATTCTGTAACTGTAATGAAACAAATGTACCCTGATACTACGCGTTGGGTACAAGAATATGCTTATCACTTAGGCGACCCATTGCAAGAGTATTATTTTATGCACCCTGCATTTGATGATTATCCTGTAGTAGGTGTGGATTGGCAAGCAGCACAATTTTTCTGTACTTGGAGAACTTTCCACTTGAATTATTACAAACAAGTACAACAAGAAGAACCATATCCAGCTCCTCGTTTCCGCCTTCCTACTGAGGCAGAATGGGAATACGCTTCAAGAGGTGGTCGTGATTTAGCAAAATACCCTTGGGGTAGCCCTTACTTGCGTAATACATTAGGTTGTATGCTCGCAAATTTCAAACCAGGTCGTGGTAATTATTATGATGATGGTTTTGCTTATACAGGTCCTGTTGCTCAATACTTCCCTAATGATTATGGTTTGTATGATATGGCAGGTAACGTAGCAGAATGGGTACAAGATGCTTTTTATGAGGCTTCTGTTCCAGTAGTTTGGGATATGAACCCAGTTTATAATCCACCTATCACTCAAAATGGTCAAAATGACCGCAATCCTAACAACCGTCGTGTAATACGCGGTGGTTCTTGGAAAGATATAGCATATTATTGCGAAACAGGAACACGCACTTTCCAACATTGGGATTCAGCATCAAGTTCAATAGGTTTCCGTTGTGCTATGACATATTTGGGTCGCTCACAAGGTACAGAATTTGATTAACATAAAAACAAATTTTGAGAAGGAACAAATATTTTTTAATCAATAAAGCAGGGTTTTATACCCTGCTAAAAAAAATAATAACCTAAAAAATGTGTTTATTTAATTTTTGGCTTGATTTTGTATTAACAAAAAATTAAAAAATTTCTTTTCAAAATTTGGAAAATCATATATCTTTCTTTTAATTTACGCAACAATTTTCATCTTTTCATATATTTTTAATTTAAAACATCTAAACTTTTACTAAAAAATGAGCGCAAAAAAAATCGGTGGATTGGATTACTTCTACGTATATCTCGTTCCTAAAATTACTGCACTTGGTGCTGCTGTCGTTATCTTGGGTGCTTTGTTTAAAATCATGCACTGGCCTGGTGCTGCTGAAATGCTTATCATCGGTATGAGTACCGAAGCTATCCTATTTGCTATGGGGGTTGCTGAACCTATCCACCCTGATGCACCTCGTCCTGATTGGTCAAAAGTGTATCCTCAATTGGAAGAAGGTTCTAAAGTACCACCAATTAGCGCACCTGTTGCTAACACTGCTATTGCACAAAATCCACAAGTTGCATCTAAACTTGCTGCTTTGGAAGCACAACTTGCTGAAACTGTAACTCCTGACAAAATCAAAAATCTTGGTTCAGGTATGCAATCTTTGGCTGACAATGTAGCTAAAATGTCTAACCTTGCAGATGCGTCTGTTGCAACAAGCGAATACGCTAAAAACGTAAAACTTGCTTCTAACTCTATTACTGAAATGAATAAATCATTTGCAGTATCAGTTGGTTCAATGAACGAAATGGCTAACGCTACTAAAGATGCAAAAGCATATCACGCACAAGTTCAAACACTTACTAAAAACCTTACAGAGCTTAATGCAATGTATGAAGTAGAATTGAGAAGTGCTACAAAACACGTGAAATCTGTAAATGATTTCTATGCAAACCTTGCTGTAGCTATGGAAAACGTAGCAAGTGCAAGCCAAGACACTCAAAAATTCAAACAAGAATTGACATCTCTTACAACTAATATCACTTCACTTAACAAAGTTTATGGTGGTATGTTGGCTGCTATGAAAGGCTAATTCCTTTCTCTTTTTGTAATTAAAAAAAAGTAATTAACCTCTAAAAAATCATTATTTATGGCAGGCGGTGGAAAACAGACCCCAAGGCAGAGGATGATTAACATGATGTACTTGGTTCTAACAGCAATGT
>JAAFIN010000126.1 GCA_013297825.1 Cytophagales bacterium | reverse complement strand
AAACGCAAAGCAATCACTTCTTTTGTGCTATTTGGGCATATGTCAAGTTAGAAAAACTTAAATTTCAAACTAAATTAAATCATTTTCAAATAAAAGCCAAAATTTATTTCAAAGCACTTCAAGCAGCCTATGCTGAACTCACAAATATTAAAGCACAAACTGCGTAACATGAGTTAATAATATTGGGTTTAAAAAATGTATTTTTCTCCGTTGTCGGTGTTTAGAAAAATGTAAGCACAAAAGTAAAAAATAATTTCCAAAGCTAAATACATTTTTCGTCACCGACAACTCAGCGAGCAAGTCCTCTGAAATGCGTTGTTGGTGACGAAAAATGCTTTTACAGTTGTAATAATGCTATCTTTTGTGCTTTTTTGGGTAGCAGATGTGTAATTACAGTGTGCTTGCATTTTTCTAAACACACAACAACGGTAGTGGTTTTTTTGTTTGGGAATACCAATAAAGTTAAAAAATTAAGGAAACTTAGTGATAAGTGTGTTGTTTGTGTGTTGTTTGTGCGATAGTTGCCCTTCGGGCAGAAAGTTGGAGACTTTCGGAATGGTAGGTACAAGACTGAAGTCTTGCCCCAGTTCTTCTAAGTGTTCCTAAAAGCCTATAAAAAAAGTAAGTTCGTTGAAGTCTTTAGACTTCAATGCTTTGGCATTGCGGTTTGCAACCGCACACGCCCAAAGGGCGAACTCGCAGAAAAATAGTCAGACAATCAAACAATCTTAGAATATGTCTAATTATCGTTTTGACAATCCTTGTGGGGTTTATTTTGTTACTGTGGATATGATGATAGTTATTTTTGTATGGTTGTTTTTCTGTAAGTTCGCCCTTTGGGCGTGTGCGGTTGAAAACCGCAATGCCACAAATGCGAAGTAAAATACTTCGCATAACGACATCTTTTTTAGCTCATTTTAGGTTAGGAACACTTCAAAGAACTGGGGAGGCACACCTCAAACACAAGCAAACAATCCAAATTATTTACCCACAATACCAAACCCATAATTTTTATGTTATCTCAAACAGAATGCAAAGAAGTAGTGGATATATCCACAAAGGTTATCAATAAATATTCTAAAAATTGGAATAAATGTACTGTTTTTACTGGTTATTGCCATAATAATTACAGTAGTTTTAGTTTATTTTATCAAGATTCGGAAAGTAAGCAAGTTAGCTATTGGGGTGAATTGTACAGTGATATAGCAAATAATGAAATGTATTCATTTGAGGGGTATAATTATGTTAATGAAATTCTTAAAAAACATTATTTATCTTGCCAAAACGACCTTAATTTACGTTGGAACAAAGGCACGCTTACCATTTACCCAGATGGTAAGTATGAAAGTTCTTTTATTTGGGACGAACAGGCACATTTGGATTATTTGAGGCAGGGCGTAGAAACTTGGTTTTCGTCTATTTATCAATATGCTTGCGAGAGAATTCAAGACAGATGCAGTCAGTTATCTATTGATATTCCTGATGAAGTAAAGATGAGTATTTCTTTTGATAAGTTGGGGGTTTCTCAACCTGCTATTTTTTACACGAAAGATGTACCCCAAATGAATTTTAAGCTACATTTAGAGCAGATTTATGGTTATTGTGAGCGATCTTATGAAGATGAATTTTTAGAATATGATGCAATTCGTAAAACTATAGAGAATGACCCTTGGGATTGCCAAATACACTATCAAATGACCAATGAAGGAGAATTAAAGGGGCATTATCCACGCTGGAATAAACTGATATTTAGCCTTAATCCAAATGACCAATATAGTTTTTCTGATGAAAAATTAAAATTTAAGTGGGTAGAAGAAAATGCCCCAATTAGTCCAAGTCTTCCACACTAAATAAAAAAAAAGTGCATTGGTGTAAGACTTCAGTCTTGTACCTACCATTCCGAAAGTCTCCGACTTTCTGCCCGAAGGGCAACTATCACACAAACAACACACATAAACATTGTGAAAAACCAAATTTTTCGCTAACTTTAACTGACAAATTGCCCTTGTGGGCAGAAAGTCAAAGACTTTCGGAATAATAAGTCCAAATCAGAGATTTGAACTAAGTCGTGGTTTTTTGGTTTTCTTGCAAGACTTGGACTAAATGAGGGTAATTGATTAAAAATATCCATTTTAAAATACCAGTCATATCATTGCTGATATTTGATTTAAAAAAAATTTTGCTAACTTTGCTTAATTCTTGTATTTATTTTTTGTGTTTTAATTTGCCTTAATATTCAATCTGAAAAACCCAACTTACCTTTTTGTAGAAATTTTAATATACAAATATAATATTGAATGATAAATTTTAAATGGTAAATTGTGAATGGTAAATATTGAATGAAACAACCAAAACACTTTTTGAACCTCTTTTGAACCTTTTTGAGTTTTAAGTTTTTATGAAAAAATATTCTTTTTTATCTATTTTTTGCATTGTAAGTATATTTTTTGGGTGCAAACTCAAAGAAATTAATTTTGTGGATTTAGAAACTACCTTAAATCCTTCTGAAAAAATTGTGCAACTTGGCACGCCTATTACATTTAACCAAAATTCAACCATTGTAGCCAAAAATTTTAATTGGGATTTTGGAAATAATGTTAAAAGCACAGAGCCTACACCTACTTATCAATATCCTGAAGTTGGAATTTATAATGTAACATTGGTTTCTACCAAAGATGACCAAAATCAAGCTGTAACAGATGCAACCAATATACAAGTGTTGCCAAAAACCTATAACGCTCCCCAAAAACTCACTTATGGAACTGCTGGCAATGACGAAACAGGGTACTGTATGGAACGACTTAATGATGGGAGTTATTTATTTGTGGGTGTAATAAACCTTAGTACGCTTTGGGTTGTAAAAACTAATTCAATGGGTGTAAAAACTTGGGATAAACAAATCAATGATATTACTTCTTTCCAACTTATCCCAAAAGATGTAAAAGAGCTTTCAGATGGTAAATTTGTGATAGTTGGCAAATATATTTATAACCCAACACGTAGTGATAATGATGCTTTTATTGTAAAATTAGATACTGATGGCACTTTATTAAAAAAATACACAAAATCCACTACGCTTAATGACGAATATGTGTCAGTATTAGAGTTGCCAAATGCCATTATCGCAATGGGAACAAGCCAAGACCTAAGCACTATGCAAAATAGAGCAAGAGTAGAGTTTTTTGATACTAATCTCAACCTTACAAGTGATGGCAATGACGGAAGTGCTTGGCAGGTAAATAACGTACAACTTACGCCTGACGGTTTTTTTGTTGCAATTAGCGAATTAAACCTTAACACACAAGATGTGTCTCAAAGATACAAACCAAACATTGTGCATTATACGCCTTCATTTGGAGAACCTCGCAAATTGAATAATTTTAATATTTTTGGACAATGTTGGTCTATTCTACCACTTAAAAATAACGATTTTTTGATGACAGGCGAAACATTAGAAAAAGGAACTAACATATTAACAGGTGAAACAGAAAATAAAACACACGCTTTTATATCACGTGTAAAACGCACAGGGCAAACCGTATGGAGTACGCCTGTCCAAACTGTAAGGCTTTTTAATGAAGATTTTTATGGGGCGATTGAATTGCAAGATGGTTCTTTGGTGGCAGTTGGCACACACGAAAATCCTATTTCCAAAAAAGATATTATTGTTACAAAATTCTCGCCATCAGGACAAATCCTAAAAACGATACTTGTGGGTGGAATGGAAAATGACGAAGCTCTTGATGTAGAGATAGGCGTTAATCAAAATTCTCTTTTAATTTTTGGCTCTACACAAAGCTATGGAGCAGGAAAAAGAGATTTTTATGTGGTAAGACTAAACGAAAATTTGGAATAATACGTATAAAAGTTTAAGGTTCAAAAAGTTTAAGGTTCAAAGGTGTTTTTCTGATACCTGAATCCTGACACCTTTTTATCAAATTAGTAATTTCTTTTTTTTATGAAAAAATATAGTAAAATTTTAGCCTATTTATTTTTTATTGCCTTTTGTTTTAATGTTTCAATGGTTTTTGCACAAAAAGAAGCTACTGAAAAAGGTAAAGAAAATAAAGCAAGTGCTTATAGTGGCACCAAAAGTTTTGATGTTGCATTTTTGCAGGGTGCATCTGATGAGGTGGATTTAACCGCAATGATGAGCAATGGCGGAAAAAATTTCCTTTTGTTGATTGCAGTTGATAAATACAAATTTTGGAAATCACTTTCCAATCCTGTCAAAGATGCCAGAGATGTCAAAAAAGTGCTTGTTGAAAGATATGGATTTGAACAACAAAATATCTTTGAACTTTTTAATGAAGATGTAACCGCAGAAAATATCCAAAGTTCATTTGAAGCCCTTAAAAATAAAGGGTCAAATATTGATAATCTTATCATTTATTATTCAGGACACGGATATTATGACCTTTCTTTTGATTTGGGTTATTGGGTGCCTTCAGAAGGTCGCACTAACAATGGTGCTGTAAGCTCATTTATTCCTAATGATAACATTCGCAATTATATCAAAGCTCTTGATTTTCGCCACGTATTTATGATTGCAGATGCTTGTTTTTCAGGTTCTTTGTTTTTAAATGATACAAGAGGTGTAGAAGAAGCTGATGCAAAAGATGCAGTAAAATCACGCTGGGGACTTACTTCTGGTAATGTGGAAGAAGTATCAGATGGCGAAAAAGGAAAAAATAGCCCATTTGCAAAAGCACTTTTAGCTTATTTACAAAATAATTTGAAAGACAGGTTAAGGGTTTCAGAAGTATTAGATTATGTCAAAAAACAAGTCGCAGCTAATACACAACAAACGCCAATGGGCGGAAAATTAAGCGGTGTAGGTGATGAAGGTGGCGAATTTGTATTTATGCTTCAAGGTATGAAAGAACAACCTGAAAAACCAAAAAAATAATGTAAATGATGAATGTTAAATGAAACAACCAATAATTTAACATAAAAAAAAGCCCAAAAATCTAAGATTTTTGGGCTTTTTTGATTTATAAAAATAATACTTGTATTTGGCTGTTTTGTATTTTAGTTCCTGACACCTTTTTTCCTGATTCCTGGATTATTTTTTAATTTCCAAATTTATTTTGTGAATTTTTATTAGGAATAAGGTTAAAATAACTTTGCCTTTTTATTCTGCACATTTTACGTGGGGTTACTATTGTTAAACCCTTTCAAGGTTTTATAAGATGAATTTATTTAATTCATCTTCCTTACAAATTTTTCCCAAAATCTTTTATTTATAAACCTTTTAATTAGGCACGATTTTTTTTATAAATTTATTTTGTATTTTTGGCACGTATTTAAAAATATCTAATTTAAAAATATCTAAAAAAGGTATTTTGGGGTTGCAAAGAAATGAAATGAGAAAAGGCATTTTTTAATTCCTAATTCTTAATTCCCAATTCCTAATTCTCATTGGTTTATGAACATTTGGCAATATATAAATGAAAAACTAAAAGATTTGAAATTATTTTATAAATTTCAAATTGCTTTGTCGTTGGTTTCTACCGTTACGCTTTCTGTAATGGGTTATTTTGGTTATACACAAGGTCGTGAATTACTCACAGAAAGGTCTTTTGACTTGCTTTTTAACATTACCAAAAATAAAAAAAAGGCAATAGAAGCATATTTTCAAGAAGTAAAAAACCAAAATACTTTTTTGGCAGAACTTGCCCAAACACGCCAAGCTATCAGAGATTTTCAATTTAGTTTTAGGGAAAAATCCAAAATAGATTCTTTGGACGCTATAAAAAGCCTTAAAAATTTTTATGAACAAGATTTTTTAAAAACCCTTGAATTTAATACTGCCCAAAAACAAACCACTAATTTTATGCCTAATGCGTACTTTCGTATTGCATTACAAGCAAAATATTTAGCAAAAAATCCCCAACCAGAAGGTTTTAAATCTGTGTTGGTAAAATCTGATATAGATGATAATTATGACAAACATCACGCAATTTATCACAATGTTTTTCTAAAATTTGCCCAAAAATTTAATGTAGGTGATGTGCTTTTGGTAGGCGAAAAAGGTGATGTATTGTATTCTGTAGCTAAAAGAATAGATTTTGGGGATAATTTTGTGTATGGAACTTTCAAAGATACCCACGTTGCACGCCTTCACAAACGCATTATGCAAGGGCGTGATGACCAAAATGTATTTTTTCAAGATTATGAATTTTATGTGCCTGCACATTTTGCACCCACCGCTTGGATAGGAACTGCGGTGTATGACAAAGACAATACAAAAAAAATAGGCACAATCCTTCTTCAAATTCGCAACGAAAAAATTACAGAAATCCTTACCAACAACCAAAAATGGCAAGAAGATGGGCTTGGTACATCAGGCGAAACGTTTTTGGTAGGTTCAGATTTCAAATTGCGTAATTCCACACGTAGAAGCTTGGAAGACCCAGCAGGGTATTCAGAAGCCCTAAAAACCAAAGTAGATAGTCTTACAAGATTAAAAATTTATAGGCTTAGAACTACGGTAATGTTTCGTGAATACAAAGCAAAGGCAACCATAGATGCTATCAATGGTAAAGAAGGCAAAGAAAAAAATATTGACTTTTTGGGTAATGAAGTATTGGACGTGTATCTTCCTATTGATATTTTGGGGGTGCGTTGGGGTATTATGACAGAGATGGACGGTGTGGAAATTTTTGAAACTGCATTTTCATTTAGGTCTCAACTTTTGTTTATTGCCATTGGTATTTTTATTATCATTACTTTTATAGGAGCGATTTTGGCAAACCAACTTTCTGCACCAATGCGTAAAATTCAAACAAAAATCACGTTATTATCAGAAGGAAGTTTTCCAAAATTAACTGATAAATTTTATCAAGATGAATTAGGAAAAATTGACTCTGCACTCAACGACCTTACAACAAATATGCAAAATGTGGCAAATTTTGCCCAAAACATTGGTCAAAAAAATTATACCTCTAATTTTATTGTAAGAAGTGAAAAAGATATTTTGGGTAAATCATTGCTTGCGATGCGTGATAGCTTGGAAAATATTGCCAAAGAAGAAGCACAACGTAACTGGCAAAATACAGGTTTTGCATACTTTGGCGACCTTTTGCGTGAAAGAAACCAAAACCTTGATGAGCTTGTGAAAGCACTTGTTTCTGAATTGGTAAAATATGTAAATGCAAATCAAGGGGCAATATTTTTATTTGAAAATGAAACTCAATCACTCAAAGGTGCAGGTGCTTATGCGTATGGAAAACATAGGTATTTAAGCCAAGAATTACAGGTGGGTGAAGGACTTGTAGGACAAACTTTTTTTGAAAAAGCGCCTACTTATTTGACTGATATTCCTGCGGATTATGCCAATATTTCGTCAGGTTTGGGACAAATTCGCCCAAAATGTGTGTTTATTGTGCCTATGATTGTGGGCGAAAATGCGGTTGGTGTCGTTGAAATTGCATCTTTGAATATGTTTGAAGATTTTGAACGAAATTTTATTATGCAGGTTGCACAAGATACTGCTACCACAATCCTCAACATCAAAACCAATGAAGAAACTAGAACGCTTTTGGTAAAATCTCAAAAATCTGCCCAACAACTTCGCCAACAAGAAGAAGAAATGCGTCAAAATTTTGAGGAATTGATGGCTACACAAGACGAAATGCGAAAAAGACAAGAACAAATTGATTTTCTTATTCATTCCTACAAAGACGAAAACCAAAAAGAAGAACAACAACAAGATAAATCTTCTTCTACCCAAAGAAATATACAAGATAGCATCAATCGTCAAAAAATATTGCTTGACCAAGCTGAAGAACGCAATAAATTGAAGGAAGAAGCAGTTAAACTTAAAATTGAAAAGTTACTATAATAAAAGCCCCCTACCCCCCAAAGGGGGAATTTTTCATAATAACTCCTCCTTTGGGGGCTGGGGGCTAATTTCTTATGAAAAACAAAATAATATTTTTTGTCTTTATTTTTTCAATCCTATTTTTTCAAAGTTGTCTTGTACCTCCCCGTTGCAGAGTGCCTAATTGCCACGTGATTATTGACCATCACCACGCAGTAGGAAGTTTTGAAACTGAAGGAGCAAAAACTGACGTAATGCAAGTATATAGAGGTATGCCTTGGTACAGGTATATTTTCCGCAAACAATATCGTGTTTCTGAAACTGAAACTGAACAAAAAATCAAAGGAAAATATCGCAAAATTGATACACGTGAGGCGTATGATAAGAATTAATGATAAATGATGAATGAAACAGCCAAATACAATGGTGAATTGTGAATGGTGAATGGTGAATGAAACAGCCAATAACATAATTTGATTGTTTTTTCTTTAAACTTTTTGAACCTTAAACCTTCTTGAACTTTGAAACTTAAAACTTAAACTTTTTAAACTTTTGAACTTTTTAATTTTTTTGAATCTGTATTTTATTCCCAAATTAACTATTTTCCCCCTTTGGGGCTTGGGGGTTAGGGGGCTTCTTTTTCTCCCCCTTTGGGGGCTGGGTAGTTTTTTTTTATTTGCTCAACCAACTAAAAATCCACCAACTAAAAATCCGCCAAAAAAAACATTAACACCTGCAGAAATTAAACAAAATATTGAAAAAGCAAAAAAACTCAACGACCAAGCAAAAACACTTTTGTTCAAAAAAAATCCACAAAAAGCCTATCCTTTGTTATTAGAAGGGGCTAATTTGGGTTATTCTGATGCACAATATGGACTTGCGTCTTTGTATGCAACAGGCGTAACAGGTGCATTGCCTCAAAGTGATAGCCTTGCTCACGAATGGTGTAAAAAATCTGCGTTGCAGGGACACGTTTCTGCACAATTTAGGTTGAGTTATGATTATATGATGGGGCGAGGCACCAAAAAAGACGAAAAAAAAGCCTTTGAATGGACAAAAAAATGTGCAGAAAAAAACGATTTTGATGCAATTTTTAACCTCATTGGTTTTTACAAAGAAGGTTATGGCGTAAAGGCAAATGAACAAGAAGCAACCCAATGGGCAATAAAATTAGCCTCTATGACACGCACAGGAAGTTTGGAAAAAAATGGACAAATTAGTGCAATTCGCTATCATTTGGGTATTATTTATCGGAAAGGTGAGGGTGCTATTTTGCCCAATCAAGTGGAAAGTTATAAGTGGTTTTTGCTTGCTAATGAGTTCAAAAATGGGTTTATGACAGGCACACAACAAAAAATCGTAACCCAAATCAAAGAATTAGAGGCAATTTTATCACCTGATGACCTCATAAAAGCCCAAGAACTCGCTGAAAAACAAATCAACCAAAAACTTATGAATGTGCAGAATAAACACAAAGTTGAATATTAAGTTTAAGGTTCAATTTTGTATATTCTGAAAACTGCGGAAAAATATTAAAAAGTGTTTTTTAACAATTTCAAGCAATTTTTTCTTTGTAAAAAATGCTTAAAAAAATAAATTTTACAACAAAAAAAGGTCTGTACCATAGCTTGCGAAGGTCTGACCTTTTTTTTATCTCCTAAAATTTGTGATTTCCGCAGTTCCCAGTATATTTTATTTTATGAAAATAGAATTATTGATGTTCAAATTTTTTGGGTATTTAAAATTTCTTATAAATAAAGAGTTAAACAGTTACATTTTTTAAAAAAAAGAATATTTTGAAATCAAAAAAAGCTATATTTGCAAAAGTTTTTGAGGCATTGCAAAAAAAATGTAAATGGTAAATGATAAAATTATAAAAATAAACCTATAAAAATAAATTATAAAAAAATATATCAATTTTTTTTACATCAAAAATTTTATTTTTTTTAAATATGCAAATATTTATACAAAACACACATCTTATACTCAACAAACCCGCAAAAATTGGGCAAGAACAACAGTATGATGAAGTAGTTGATTTGAAATTTCAACCGCTTAATTTGCTTTCTTTATCCAATAATGCCCTCATCAAAAATCCTTCTGAAAGTAAGCTCACAGAAATTATTTTTTTTCTGATTGAACACCCAAATCATTTTGAGAAATTGAGTATAAGCACCGAAAATCTTATCACGTTGAAAAAGTTTTTGAAGAATAAATTTGTGCATATACAAGCTGGTGGTGGCGTTATCGTGCAGGAAGAAACACAAAAAACACTTCTAATGTACCGTAGAAATATGTGGGATTTGCCAAAAGGTAAAATGGACGAAAATGAAACTTTTGAGCAAACCGCAGTAAGGGAAGTTGCAGAAGAAACAGGGCTTAATTGTCAGCTTAAACACAAAGTTGCGACTACTTGGCATTATTACAAAAGCCATGATGTGCATTGCCTCAAACAAACAAAATGGTACAAAATGACTTGCGCACCTGATGCTCGTCCTGTGCCACAAGCAGAAGAAGATATTGAAAAAGTGGGTTTTTATTCACACCAACAAGTAAAAGAAATTTTGCCAAATGCTTTTGGTTCTATTAGTTGGGTACTTCAAAAAGCTCAAATTTTTGAAAACTAATAATTAATGTTAAATGTTAAATGTTAAATGAAACAGCCATTTGTCATTATTTTGGCATTTCGTTGCAATTTGGCTGTTCTTTACAATAAAATTCTGTTAATATCCCTCAACTGATTGTTTCTGTTTTTCCGCTTAAACGCTTGGAGGGTTTCAAACCCTCCAAGCGTTAAAATCGTCTATATTTTTAATGAAATTTATTTTTTGCGTAAAAAATACTAAAAAAATAATAAAATTTGGTGTTTTTTTAGAAAAAATCGCCTCTGCCTATTTCCTGACACCTTTCCCCTGTTTCCTGATTCCTTTCTCCTGACACCTTTCCCCTTATGACAAATTCCAATCACATAAAAAACACATTTATTGGGCTTGCTTTGGGTGATGCTTTGGGCGTGCCTGTGGAATTTTTATCTCGCTCACAACTTCAAAAAAATCCTGTGGTAGATATGGTTGGTTTTGGCTCACATCAACAACCCGCAGGAACTTGGTCAGATGACAGCAGTCTTACATTTTGTTTGGCTGAAATACTTTTTACCAAAGGTTATGACCTTTTTGAAATTGCAAATAATTTTTTGAATTGGTACGAAAAAGCTCATTGGACTGCACATAACAAGGTTTTTGACGTAGGAATTGCAACCGCAAGAGCAATTCAAAGATTTAAAGAACAAGGAAATCCAAATATTTCAGGTGGAAATACAGAATTTGACAATGGCAATGGCTCACTAATGCGGATTGCTCCAATGGTATTTTTTTTGCAAAAAAAAGACATCAAAGAGCGTTTTAAATGCGTAAAAGAAGTTTCAAGCATTACACACGCACATATCAGGTCGGTGATGGCGTGTTTTATTTTTGTGGAATATATGATTTGCCTTTTGGAAGAATTAGAAAATCCTAATTTTGATAAAAAACAAAGCAAATTCACAGCATTTCAAAAAATGCAAAAAACCGTAAATGCTTTTTTTGAAGAAAATGATACGTATTCACAAGTTGAATTGC
Organism: Cytophagales bacterium; assembly: GCA_013297825.1. GTDB lineage: Bacteria > Bacteroidota > Bacteroidia > Cytophagales > Microscillaceae > JAAFIN01. Next base: position 2,814 of record JAAFIN010000126.1, on the reverse strand, counting down.
GTAATTTTTATAGAATTTTAGAAACAAAAAATTTATTGGAATATGTAGAATATGAAATACGCAGTTCTGGCTATGTTTTGCATACGTTGGAGGCGAGTATTTGGTGTTTTCTAAAAAATGACAATTACAAAGATGCAGTTCTTCAAGCAATCAATTTAGGTGAAGATACTGACACAACAGGTTGCGTTACAGGTGCTTTGGCTGGTTTGTATTATGGTTTGGACGAAATTCCAAATCATTGGATTGAGGGAATTGCGAGGAGGGAGGATATTATAGAACTTAGTCATAAGGTGTCAGGAGTCAGGTATCAGTAACCAACAAAAAAGCCCAAAAAATATGTTTTTCATTAGTTCCTGATACCTGACACCAAATTCCTGAAACCTAATTCCTTTATGAAAACAAACATTTTTTTTTATTGGCTGTGTTTTGTGGTAATTTGTTCGGTATTAGGATATTTAATTTGTCCTGATAGTACACCAAATGCCAATGATAGACATAGTAATATTGCAAGATTTCCGCCTTTTTCGCAGGTAAATATTTTGAAAATTCCACTTCAAAAAAAAGTAAAAAAAGTAAGTTTTTTTGAATTTTGGTTATTTGGACAAGCAAGTTCCTACCAAATAATGCCCCACGCAAAGCAATTTTTTTCAGGTAAAAAAGCAGAAATGTATGTTTATTTATATGATGAAACAGGATATATTACGCTTGATTTGGCAAGAATTGTAGGAAAAGAAGTTTTTGAAGCAAAAAAATATAATTTGGTTGAGTTACAAAATTATATTTTAGATAAACACATAGAAACACGTTTTTATCTGTTAGGAACTGACAAATCAGGCAGAGATATTTTAAGCCTTTTGATATTAGGGGCAAGAATTTCGTTAGGAATTGGTTTTATGTCGGTGTTATTAGCAACTACAATAGGCGTATTTTTGGGTGCTTTGGCTGGTTTTTGGCGTGGTTGGGTGGATAATTTGGTGATGGGAATTGTAAGCGTTTTTTGGTCAATTCCAAGTATTTTGTGGGTGGTAATGTTGAGTACATTGTTAGGAAAAGGCGTTGGCGTTGCGATTTTGGCAATAGGGCTTACAAGTTGGGTAGAAACCGCAAGACTTGTGCGTGGCGAAGTCCAAAAAATTAAAAATATGCCTTTTATTGAAGTTGCACGCACTTTGGGTGCTAATAATTGGCGAATTTTTTGGGTGCATATTTTTCCAAATCTTAGGAATGTATTAGGTGTGGCAATGGTTGCGAATTTAGCAAGTGCGATTTTGATGGAAGCAGGTTTAAGTTTTTTGGGTTTGAGTGTGCAGTCGCCTGTGGTTTCGTGGGGGCTTTTGATAAGTGAAAGTTATCCATTTATTACCGAAAAAGGGAAGTGGTTTATGTGGTTTTTTCCTGCTGGGGTGATTGCGGTTACGGTTTTGTCGTTTAATTTGGTAAAAAAATAAAAAATTTGGTTTTATTTTTTAATTTTACAAAAAATACTTTTTTTTATAAATGTGTTTCAGCAATTACAATTAAATGTTAAACTCAAACGTGAAAAAATAAGTGAATTGTTTACACTTCAAAATTTACAAACAGCGTTTGAATATGAATTAGCACTAAGTAATCATACTTATTTATTTTATATTATTCAAAAAAGTAATTTTATAAAAAACCTACTTCTAAAACTCTTGGAGGGTTTAAAACTTTTCAAGAGTTTTGATAAGTTGTTGGTGGAAAAATGCACATGAGCATTGGGAATTATAAAAGTATTAGGTTTTTATAAGAGGTTTTGTGCTATTTTTGCAGTTGTAAAAGCATTTTTCTAACACCAACAACGGAGAAAATATATTATAATGATTGGGGAAACAATCACGCTGTATCTGTATTACCAAGAACTTTTTGTCCTTTGTTGGTGTTCCCAAGTATAAGAAACTGCCACCGTTTTACCTTTGTCGGTGTTACCAAGTGAAAAAAACCTGTACCGTTGTTGTGTGTTTAGAAAAATGCAAGCACACTGCAATTATATATCTGTTACTCAAAAAAGCACAAAAGATAGTATTATTACAAGTATAAAAGCATTTTTCGTCACCAACAACGCACAGACAGAACTTGCTTTGTCCTTTGTTGGTGTTCCCAAGTATAAGAAACTGCCACCGTTGTTGTGTGTTTAGAAAAATGCAAGCACACTGCAATTATACATCTGCTACCCAAAAAAGTACAAAAGATAGCATTATTACAACTGTAAAAGCATTTTTCGTCACCAACAACGCATTTCAGAGGACTTGCTCGCTGAGTTGTTGGTGGAAAAATGCACGTGAGCATTTGGAATTATAAAAGCATTAGGTTTTTATAAGGGTTTTTGTGCTATTTTTGCAGTTGTAAAAGCATTTTTCTAACACCAACAACGGAGAAAAATTGCCTACTTACAAGAAATAAAAGGTGTAATTGGAATCTCTGGTGAGGCTAAATCAGGCTTGCTTATCAAAGCTTCAAGTCTTACCACGTATAAAGGTAATCCTGATAACTATGTTATACAAAAAGATGGTATTCCACGTATAACATTACCATCTGCACCTTTTGTCCTTTGTTGGTGTTCCCAAGTATAAGAAACTGCCACCGTTGTTGTGTGTTTAGAAAAATGCAAGCACACTGTAATTACACATCTGCTACTCAAAATAGTACAAAAGATAGCACTATTACAAGTGTAAAAGCATTTTTCGTCACCAACAACACATTGCAGAGGCTTGTTCGCTGATGAGTTGTTGGTGGAAAAACGCACGTGAGCATTGGGAATTATAAAAGCATTAGGTTTTTATAAAGGTTTTTGTG
>JAAFIN010000125.1 GCA_013297825.1 Cytophagales bacterium | reverse complement strand
GTGTAAATACCTTCCGTTGGACAATCGCAGTTGTAGGTTGTGCTTCATCAACAAGTGATGTGGTAATAACTCGTCAAGATTTCCCAACTCCTTCAGTTGCAGGAACAACCCAAACAATTTGCATTGACAATGCAACATTAGCAGGAAATAATCCAACAGTTGGAACAGGACTTTGGACACTTGTAAGTGGTTCAGGAACAATCGTAAATCCAACTTTATTCAACACAAATATTGTGAATTTGGGTGTTGGAAATAACGTGTTCAAATGGACAATTTCAAGCGGAACTTGCGTTCCAAGTGAAAGCACAGTTTTAATTACTCGCACACCAGCACCAAGTGTTTCAAATGCAGGAACAAACCAAACAATTTGTTTAGCAAACGCAACCTTAAATGCAAATGTGCCAATGAATGGAACAGGAACATGGTCAGTTGTAAATGGAACAGGAACATTCTCAAATCTTAATACTGCAAACGCAACTGTTTCAGGTTTAAGCGTTGGGGTTAATACCTTCCGTTGGACAATCACAAGCGGAGGTTGTACGTCTTCAATTTCTGATGTAGTTATTACAAGAGAAGCAAGCCCAACTACTTCTATTGCAGGTGCAAATACAAATACTTGTTTAAATGCTTTCACATTAAATGCAAATATTCCAACAGTTGGAATAGGAACGTGGTCAGTGGTAAGTGTTCCAAGTGGTGCAACCGTTTCATTTAATAACATAAATGCAAATAATGCAATCGTAAATGGATTGACTGTTTCAGGAAATTATATTTTGAAATGGACAGTTTCTAATGGAACTTGTGCAAACAGCGAAAGCAACATTACAATTACAAAAGATGCAAACCCAACCATTGCAAACGCAGGTATCAACCAAGTTACTTGTGCAACTTCTTTGGTGTTGAATGGAAATCAACCAACAACAGGAACAGGTCTTTGGACAATCGTAAGCCAACCTGCTGGTGGAAATGCAAATTTTGCGAATACAGCCCAAAACAATTCTACTTTAAACGGTTTAACTGTTGCAGGTAATTATGTAATTCGTTGGACAATTTCAAATGGAACTTGTGTATCAAGTTTTGCAGACGTAACCATTGTAAAAGAAGCAACACCAACTACCGCAGTAGCAGGTGGCAACCAAAATACTTGTAACAATACTTTCTCATTGCTTGCCAATGTTCCAACAATCGGAACAGGAATGTGGTCAGTAGTAAGTGTTCCAAGTGGTGCAAATGTTTCTTTTAACAACGCAACCCTAAATAATGCCCTTGCAAGCGGTTTGACTATTCCAGGAAATTATATTTTCAAATGGAGTATTTCAAATGGAACTTGTGCAAATAGTGAAAGTACTGTAACCATTACAAGAGAACCACAGCCAACCATTGCTAACGCAGGTGCTACGCAAGTAGCTTGTGCAAATAGCGTAACATTGAATGGAAATATCCCAACAATAGGTACAGGTGCTTGGTCAGTAGTTTCTCAACCTGCTGGTGCAAGTGTTACATTTACCAATGCAAACCAAAATAATACCCCTGCAAATGGTTTGACTATCGCAGGTACTTATATTATTCGTTGGACAATTAGCAATGGAACTTGTACGCCTTCAACTTCTGATGTAACCATCACAAGAGAAGTCGCTCCAACTGTTGCAAATGCAGGTACAAACCAAACAATTTGTAATACAAGTTACGTATTGGCTGGTAATGTACCAACTATTGGAACAGGTCTTTGGACAGTAGTAAGCGCCCCATTAGGTACAAACGTAGCATTTAACAATGCAAGCCAAAATAATACAACTGTTACAGGTCTTACATTATTAGGTAATTATGTATTCAAATGGAGCATTTCTGGTGGTGTTTGTCCGCCTTCTGAAAGCACTGTAACCATCACAAGAGAAACAGGTCCTTCTCCTGCTGATGCTGGAGCACCGCAAACGGTTTGCGTGGATAATACCATATTAACCGCTAACAATCCAACATTAGGAACAGGTCAATGGTCTTTGGTAAGTGGAACAGGTACAATCTCTAATATCAATAGCAATGTTACACAAGTAACAGGTTTAGGATTTGGGGCTAACGTATTCCGTTGGACAATCACAGGCACAGCTTGCGCACCAACCAATAGCATTGTAACCATTACAAGGCTTAATTTGCCAACTGTATCAAATGCAGGTACAAACCAAACTTTGTGTGCAACTACTGCCACATTGAACGGAAATGTTCCAACAGTTGGAACAGGAGCGTGGGTAGTGATGAGTGGAGGTGCAAGCGTTAATTTGCCTAATAGTGCAAACTCTACAGTTTCTAACCTTGCTGTTGGTGCAAACGTATTCAAATGGGTAATTAGTAACGGAAATTGTACGCCTTCCGAAAGTACAGTTACAATCGTAAGAGATGCCCAACCAACCCCTGCAAATGCTGGTGATAATCAACAAGTTTGTGCAACAACTGCATTGCTTTCTGGTAATAATCCAAGTGTTGGCGTAGGTGTTTGGTCAGTAGTGAGTGGAACAGGTGTATTAAATGCTCCTAATTCATTCTCAACAGGTGTAACCAATCTTGCTGTTGGTGATAACGTATTCAAATGGACAATTACAAACGGAACTTGTCCAATTTCTGAAGCATTCGTAACCGTTAGACGTTTCCAATTACCAAATGTTGCTGAAGCAGGCATTGACCAAAATCTTTGCGGTCAAACTTCTGCTACCCTCGCAGCTACACCTGTAACCGCAGGCGTAGGAACTTGGACACAATTAACAGGCACAAGCACAGTTACATTTGTAAATGCAACTTCACCAACTACACAAGTAACAGGAATGACAGGCGGAGTTTATACATTCCGTTGGAGAGTTACCAATGGCGTTTGTCCAGCAACAGAGGACGAAATGACGATTACAACCGTTCCAAATCCTAATACTTCTGCTAATTTGGTGGTTGCGGATTTGACATATTGTGATACACAAGCAGGTAATAACGTAAATATTACAGTAAGCAACACCCAAAACGGTGTAACTTACAATTTGCAAAATGCAGGAACAGTTATCAGCACCATCACAAGTGCTGGCGGATTGATTACATTTACAATTCCTGCACCAGCAACAAGCGTAACGTATGATGTATTTGCAAGCCCTGCACCTATCAACGGTGTAATTTGTCCAGCTTTGGCACTTGTAGATAAAGCAGTAATTACAGTAAATATTTGTAACAACCCTGTTGTAAGCAATATTACAAGATTTACAGACTTCTGTACGGATTTGAAACTTAATGTAATGACAATCAACAACAATGACCCTCAAAACTTCACGGTTGTTCCTGTTACCAATTTTGTAACGTCTGCAGGTGGTGTTGTAAATATTTTGGCAAATGGTCAAGTAACCTATACACCAAGAAATGGATATGTAGGTGTAGATGTATTTGTGTATAGAATTTGCAACAGAGAAACGCCTCCAAGATGCAACCAAGCAACTGTTACAGTTAATATCTTGCCTTGTACCAACACTACGCCAACCGCAGTGAATGATATAAGAAACACAGATAATTGTACTGTAATCACAGGCAATGCTCTTGTAAATGATAGAGATGAAAATAGCGAACCTATTTTTGCGACACCAATCACTCCTTTCCTCACAAGCAAAGGCGGTATTTTCTCAATGGACGCTCAAGGAAATTATACCTACACACCAAAACAAGGTTTTGTAGGATATGATGAAATTACTTACGAAATATTTGATAGTGGAAATGGTACGCCTGTTGTAAAATATGCAACTGCCAAAATCCAAATTAGTATTTCTGATTGTAACAATGTATTTATTCCTGGTGGTTTCTCGCCTAATGGTGATGGTGTAAATGACAACTTTATTATCGTGGGAGCTGACAAACTTGATATTCACTTACGAGTTTATGACCGTTGGGGTAATATCGTATATGAAAGCGAACATTATAAAAATGATTGGAATGGCACAGGAAACAAAGGAAATTGGGACGGTAGAGAGCTTGTAAATGGTACTTATTTCTACGTGGCTGATTTGCGTGATGGTTCAAAAGGAAGGTCAAGTTACCTTACATTGCAACGATAATTGATTTTTAAAATAAAATTTGATAAGGGAATTTTTTAATATTTTCCCTTACAGATTTTTGTTTGTGATTGATGATTTTATTTGAATTTATTTAAAAAATATTTTTTATAAAATTTTTTTGAAAAAAGACCTTCAAGGTTTTTAAAACCTTGAAGGTCTTAAAATCAACTAAAATCATTTCACAACATTTTTTTAAAATCTAAAAAATTTTTAACAAAAAAATTGAAATTTAAAATGAAAAAAATTTTAGTAACAATATTGTTGGCTTTGTGCTTCTCCTCCAAACTTTTTGCACAACAAGACCCTCAATATACCCAATATATGTTTAATATGTTGGCAATAAATCCTGCTTACGCAGGCAACCAAGAAGATGTATTAAGTGCAACCGCATTATTTCGTAGGCAATGGGTAGGCATTGAAGGTGCGCCCACTACCCAAACGTTTAGTATGCACGCACCTATTATGCAACAACGCCTTAGCAATATTGGTCTTGGAGGATTGATAATGAATGACAAAATTGGTATTTCTAATGCCCTTACTGCTACGATTTCAGGTGCATATCGCATCAAATTTGCAAAAGGAAATTTGGCAATGGGTATCAATGGCGGTATTCGTCAATATAGAGCTGATTTTACATCTGTTCAAACCTCACTTTCAGGACAATATGACCCAGCTTTCGCCCAAAATATTACCGAAATAATGCCTGTAGTTGGTGTAGGATTTTTTTATAATACAGACAGATTTTACGCTGGAATTTCTACGCCACAACTTTTGAGTATGAAACAAACCGTAGGAAATGCAAATATTCAACATTTTAGCCACTTTTTTGGAAATGTAGGATATGTATTTGACCTTAACGAAACTTTCAAATTAAAACCTTCTGCAATGCTAAAATTCGTACAAGGTTCTCCGCTTTCAGTGGATTTGAATAGTAATCTTTGGTGGAAAGAACGCATTGGTTTGGGACTTTCTTGGCGTTTGGGTGATTCTGTTGATGCCCTTTTAGAAATTAGAATAAACAATAATTTTTCGTTTGGATATGCGTATGATTATACACTTACCGAACTTAGAAATTATAATACAGGTTCTCACGAGCTTATGCTTCGTTATCAATGTGGCGTAGGCAAAAAACGTGGCAAAGACAAAATTATTACCCCTCGTCAATTTTAATAAACCCCAATTTTTTTAAAAATATGAAACATATTTTTCAAAGTAATATCCTAAATATTGCAATTTTTTGGGGAATGTTATTTTTTTCCCAAAACGCCTTTGCCCAAAGTGCAAGAATGAAGCAAGCACTCAAAGAATATGACGCTTTTAAATACATAGACGCAGTCAAAACCTTTGAGGAAGTTATCCAAAAAGAAGCTGAAAATCAAGAAGCAAAAGAAAAAATTGCACATTCTTATAGAATGTTGAACGACAGCAAAAACGCTGAAAAATGGTACGCAGAAGTGGTAAAAGATGCCAATACTGACCCACAAAATCAACTTCATTATGCACAAGCATTAGCCCAAAATCAAAAATACCCTGAATCAAAACAATGGTATCAAACCTACGCCAAAATCGTAAAAAGTGATAAACGTGGTGCTGATTTTTCTAATTCTTATACTGATGTAAATAAATTTTTTCAAGATGCAGAACGTTACACCGTAGAAAATGCACCTTTTAATTCGCCTGATGCGGATTTTAGCCCTGCCTATTATCAGGGTGGAATTGTATTTGCGTCTAACCGCAAGAAAAAAGAACGTGATAAAGAAAATGATTTAATTCACAGCTGGACAGGAAAACCATTTTTGGATTTGTATTACAGTGCTGGCGGTGTTGCAACCCCAAAACTTTTTAGCAAAAAACTTAATTCACCTTATCACGAGGGCCCTCTTTGTTTTTATAACAATGAAAATTCTGTAATTTTTACACGCAACAATTACAATGCAGGTAAATACGAAACAAGTAGCGACGACATCAATAAACTTAAATTATATTATGCCCAAAAAGTAAGCGGTGATTGGGGAAATATTCAAGAATTTCCTTTTAATGACAATGAATATTCTGTTGGACACCCTGTAATTTCGCCAGATGGCACTACCCTTTATTTTATGTCAGATATGGGTGGAACATTGGGTGGAACTGATATTTTTATGTGTACTATGCAAGGTGGCACGTGGAGCAGACCTATCAATCTTGGCGAAACCATCAACACCAAAGGAAATGAAGCATTCCCTTATGTAGATGCAAATAATAACCTTTATTTTGCCTCAAATGGACACGCAGGGCTTGGCGGTTATGATATTTTTGTATCAAAAAACCATAGCGGAAAATTCTCAAAACCTTACAACATTGGTGCACCTATCAACAGTAGCAAAGACGATTTTGGGTTAATATTTGATATTGACAACAACGAAGGATATTTTACTTCCAATCGTGAGGGTGGAAAAGGTGATGATGACATTTACAAATTTTCTATCAAAAGCTGTAACCTAATTGTGGTTGTGGTAGATGAAACAACAGGAAAAATCATCAAAAGTCCTAAACTTGTTATCAATGAAAAAGAAAGCAAAAACGAAGTGGTTTATGTAACACAAGCAGACAGCAGTACATTTACATATCGCACCAATTTTCGCACAGGTTATGACCTAAGAGCGGTAAAAGAAGGTTACAATGAAGGCAAAAAAGATGTAACAGAGCAACAAGTATTAGCGTGCAAAAGCTACAATGGTACTTTGCCTGATACGATAAAAATAGGGCTTTCACCTTCTACCGAAAAGTACGATAGAATTACAAGCAATGTAAGCAAAATCCTTCGTAATCCTATTACCGACCCAAAAGACCCAAGATATGACCCACGCCTTGACCCAAATAACCCACTTTTTAATCCAAAAGACCCACGCAATCGTCCATTTGACCCAAAAAATCCACGCCTTACTTATACCTACAAAGACAACCCAAATATAAAAGTGGTTGAACTTGTAAATGTATATTATGATTTGGATAAATATTACATTCGTCCTGACGCAGCACGTGATTTGGACAGGGTGCTAATGGTGTTAAATCAATACCCAGATATGCGTATTGCGATGTCCTCACATACAGATTCTCGTGCAAGTTACGAGTATAATGTTACCTTAGCACAACGCAGGGCTAATTCTGCTCGTCAGTACCTTATAGATAGAGGCATAGATACAAACAGAATTGAAATGTCATCTTTTGGTGAGGTAAAACTTGCGGTTAATTGTCCTGATGGTGTGGATTGTTCAGAGCCTGACCACCAACTTAATCGCAGAACTGAAATTGCGATTATTACAGATATTAGCAACAAACAAAAATAAGTTTTTTTTGTGATGTAAAATAAAAAAACCGCTCTTTTGCAAAAGAAAGCGGTTTTTTTTATTATTTTTAAAAATTAAGAACAGATTGTAAAATATCTTTGTGATAACCATTTACTTCGCCATATTTACTGTCGTGAACTTTTATCACAGGAATATTATTTGATTGACTGGCTTTTGCGAGCATTTTTCCTACAGATTGAGCATCTTTATTTGATAAATCCCACGCTTTTTTTTGAAGGGCATAATAACCTGCAAGACTAAAATAATCTTTGTTTGTGGTTTTGATTTGTGCTTCTATATCCAAAATACGCAATTCATGGCTTTCTAATTTATCTTCGTGTTCTTGTAATTTTTTTTCGTGTTCAACAATGAGTTGCATAGTTTCCAATAAAATTTCAGCTTTTGTTTTGGGAGTCCTTGATATTTCATATTTGCCTGTTTTTCTCAAAGTTTCTATTACTTCTGCGACCCAATTTGTAAAACCTTCTGCTTCTGGCTTATTACTGCGAAAAGCTATTTTATAAACAGCTCTTTCATTGATGAACCAAGTTTTTTGAACCCCTCCAATAGTTTGGGAGTCCTCTAAAGTTGCCCATTCTCTTGGCACTTGCCTTTGCCAAAGGCTATCAGCTCCTCGCCAATTCAAATCCAACATTTCAAATATGTCTTTTGCGATGAACCAAATTTCATCAGATATGTGCATTACGCCTACATATTTATCCAAATATTGTCTAAGTACTTCTGCAAAAATAAAGTTACATTTGAAAAATTTAAAACCTATTAAAAATTCGCTTCAAATAACTGAAATGTATTTTTTAAAAAAATGATTTGTAACATTTATTTTACGTTGGTACTTAAAATCAATTTCCATAAAAATATATATTTAAAATTTTTATAAAAATACATAAGTATATTTTATTTTGCAATGGCTTTATATTTTATTTTGCAATGGCTTTAGATTTTATTTTGCAATGACTTTAGATTTTTTCTCCTCATTTACCACTTAGCACAATTCAAAAAAAACCAACCCCAAAAGTAAAAAAACCACTTTCTCACGACAGAAAGTAGTTTTTTGCATAAATATCTAAAAATTTAGTTGATTTTCTTAAATCAATAGCAAAAAAATACCAAATTTCTTCAAATTATTTTTTTCTTGTTTTGTTTCTTGTTTTAAAAAGTTTTACAAGTTTTGGCACAAAATCCTCATCAACTGACACATTCATATAATTGATTTGGTATAATTTACAAAAACTTTTAAGATTTTCTTCTATTTGTTGGTGATATTGCTGAATTTCTTTGCGAAATGATGCAGAAGATGTATTTATCCAGCGTGTTGTGTTGGTTTCTACGTCCAAAATAGGCACAAGCCCAAGTGATACAGGTGTAATTTCTTGTGGATTGGTCAAATGAATAATAATAAGGTCGTGTTTTTTTGCCAATCCGCTCAATTCATCTTGGTAATCTTTTTCATCTAAAAAATCAGAAACAAAAATCACCACGCTTCGCCTTTTTAACACTTGTAAGGTTTGTGCAATAGCTTTTGGAATATCTGTTTGCGTGGATTGTGGCTCTAATTTGTATAAATTTATCGCAATTTCATAAGCCTTTTTTTCGCCTTTTTCAGCTTTTATATATTTTTCTCTTTGGTTGCTAAAAGCCAAACAACCTACTTGACTTGCTTCTTTGACTGCTGAAAGTGCCAAAACACTCACAATTTCACGCCCAGCTTCTATTTTTTGGCGTGTTTCGGTGCCAAGTTGATTAGATGCACTTACATCTAATACAAAAAAAACAGTTTGTTCTTTTTCTTCCTTAAAAACTTTCAGATAAGTATTATCATCTTTGGCAGAGGCGTGCCAATCAATATGGCGAATATCATCACCATATTGATAAATGCGTACATCATCAAATTCTAATCCTGAACCTTTGAATACAGAGCTAAAATTACCGCTAATATGCGTATTTACAGCTTTTCTGATACGAATTTCGTATTTTCGTATTTTGCTAAGGATTGCTTTCCATTGTGATTGTTCCAAAAAAGGTTTAAGGTTTAAGGTTTTTTAAATAAAATTATAAAATAGTTTTAGAGAGATTTTAGTTTTTCTAATTGTTCCACACTATTTTTAAATTTTTCCAGATAATCACCCATAAGTTTTCTTTGACATTCATTATTCTCAAAATTAGAAATATGTTCTTTGTACGCATTTTCTGATTTAAAAAGAGCATTTGAAGCATATTCTTTCTTTGTTTTGTCAGAAATTGACGACATATTGAGTAACTTAACCAAAATTACAGGATTTATAAAATCACTTTTTTGGATTTCAGAAAGGTAAAACAAAGCCTTTTTTTGTGCTTCTGGGCTTTTATCTTTGGTAAAATCTGTATCCTCCACAATAGAAGAAATACAATCTTGTTTCATTTTATCAAAACATTTATTGGATTGCATTGATTTATCATTTGCAAAACCTTCATAAAGTTTATCAAATTCTTGCCAAGTGCCTTTCTCTTGATGAGTTATTTCAACAGATGCTAATTGAATTTGATTAGCATTGTTTTGTGCATTTATATTTGTGATGCCTGCACCGATTATTAAAAATAACAAAAAATATTTTTTCATAAAAATTCAAAAATTAAATTTAAAACCATATAACTTCACAAAGTTAAAAAATAAAAATCAATTTCTTTAAAAAAAAGATTTTTTATTAAACCAACTAAATTTTTAGTTTTAAAAATATTTATTTCTGAATTTTTAATAAAAAATTATTCTTCTTTTTTTAATACCAAAATATCTTTGGCGAGTTGTTGCATATCCAATAACAAAGTTCCATTATAAACTCCTCTTATTCGCCTATTTTTATCCACCAATACCACGTGTTCAGTATGCAGAAAAGCACTATCATTTTTTGTAAAACCTAAATCTTCTTCTGCGAAATAAGATTTTCGTGCCAAATCATAAATTTCTTGTTGATTACCTGTGATAAAATGCCAATTTTTCTTTAAGATATTTTTTTGTGTTTTAAATTTTTGGAGTTTTTGTGGTGTATCAGTTTGAGACATAACACTATATGACACAAAAACCACATTTTCATCATTTTCAAAAGGTTTTATAATTTTTTGTAAATTTTCGGTCATTATGGGGCATATACTTGTGCAAGTAGTAAAAATAAAATTTGCAATATGAATTTTTTGGTCAATATTTTTTTGAGAAAAAGGTTTATTTTGTTCATCAATCAATGAAAAATCTCTTATTTTATGCGTGATTTTTTGTTGAATTTCTGTATTTTTATACAAAAAAATAGGCTCAAAAGTTGGTTCATTGTAAAAAGGAAGCATATTTTTTTTATTTTCACAAAAACAAAAAAAACAAAAAAAACAAAAAAATACACATAAAATTATCGCATATTTAAGAAAATTCATACATAAATATTTTTAGAAATGAAAAATTAATTAAATAAATATAAAATAGATAAAAATCAAATAATTTACAATTTTATTAAAAATTATTAAAAAAAATTAAAATAAAATTTTGATAATTAAAATATTTTAGCTATAAATTCCTAATTCCTAATTCCTAATTCCTAATTCCTAATTCCTAATTCCTAATTCCTAATTCCTAATTCCTAATTCCTAATTCCTAATTCCTAATTCCTAATTCCTAATTCTTCACTACATTCTCACAATTTTTTGTGCCTAATAAACCAAATCTACGTCCTTGTTTTATGATATAATTTGCTTTAATTTTTCCATTGTCATACCATATTTTTTGACTACCTTCTTCGTGTCCTTTGTGGTAATTCATTTCACTTACAAGATTTCCATTTTTTGACCAAGTTTTATAAGTGCCTTCATATTCATCATTTTCAAAAAAACATTCTGTTTTTTTTTGTCCATTTTCCCAAAAACTTTCCATTTTTCCTATTTTTCTGCCTTTTTCAAAAAATCTAATTTCTTTTAATTTATTTTTTTCATAAAATAATTTCCAAATGTTATGCTCTTTTCCTTCTAAATATGTGCATAATGCAAGTGTATCACCCAAATCGTTAAGTGTGTATAATGTGCCTGTAAAAATTTGATTTTGGAAATATGCAAAACCATTTTTTTGTAAAATAGGCGTATTTTTAGCATTAAATTTCTTTGAAATTGATTCAGAAGTTTTTGATTTTTCTGCACGTGATTTTTCTTCACATTTTCCAAAAAAAAATACAAAAAATACACCTACCAAAATGACATAAATTTTATTGCGAAACTGTGCCAGGTGTGCCATAAAAACCATTTCCATTGATATAAGGAGCATTTGCTGTAACGTGATAATGATAAATGCCATTAGGAAAATCAGCAGTAGCGTGTGAGTGTCCGTGATAAACGTCCAAATTGCTATTTTGAACTGTTGTACCATTTTCCATTGTGCCATACACAGGAAAACCATCTAACAAAAAACCCAAAAGTGCATCTTTCCCTTTATTTTGTGTTAAAAAAAGTGGTTCTATATGATAATGATAACCGCCTTGTTGTTGTGGGTGTCCATTGTATTGGTCAAATGAATTTATTTCATTTGTGAGGGCTTGGTTGTTGGGTCCTGCATATTGGTTGTAAAAAGGCACACCATTCAACGAGATTCCCATTACACCCAAAGGTGTAGCAGAAGGATTAACAGAAGCTGTGGGATTTTTAGGAATTTTGAATGTAAAATTAAAAGAAGATATGCGATTAGGGTTAATCGCAAAATTGCTGTTTGTCCCATTGTAGGCTTGATACAAGCTACTCCATTGTGTATTTTGGTAATAAGGGCTTTTGTGGTCAGGCAATCCATTTGCTTTTATGACAATAAAATCTCCTTCTACATAAATATCAGTTGCACCATATATTTTTTTGTACACATCAGGAACTTGTGTGTTAGATGTGGTAGGTGTATCACTATTTTTTTTGCAAGCAAATACCAAAAAAAGTATTTGCACAAAAAATAAGGTTTTAAAAATTGAATGTTTAAACATATTTTTTAGGTGTTTTTTTTAAGAATAGCATAAATTTAAAACTTAAACGTTGAAAAAACAAATTTTTATATTTAAAAAATAAAAAATAAATTTCTTTAACAAAATGCTTTTTTATTAAAATTAACTAAATTTTTAGTTTAATAAAAATCAATTAAAAATTTTCATATTTACAAAAAAAATAAAAAAATTACCTTTTTTTGCACTATGAATTTTACATTACAACACACAGATTTGCACACCAAAGCACGCGCAGGTATTGTGCATACAGCACACGGTGATATACAAACGCCTATTTTTATGCCTGTTGGTACAGTAGGCACTGTGAAAGGCATACATTTTAGAGAATTAAAAGATGACATCAAAGCCCAAATTATTTTGGGCAATACATATCATTTGTATTTGCGTCCTGGAACTTCTACATTAGAAAAATATGGTGGATTACACAAATTTAATAGTTGGGACAAACCAATTTTGACAGATAGCGGTGGTTTTCAGGTGTATTCTCTTTCAGGTATTCGCAAAATAACAGAGGAAGGCGTACAATTTCAGTCGCATATTGATGGTTCAAAACATTTATTCACACCTGAAAATGTAATGGACACACAGAGAAGTATTGGGGGGGATATTATAATGGCTTTTGATGAATGTCCGCCAAGTATGGCAGAATATACTTACATCAAAAAGTCAATGGATATGACACATCGTTGGCTCAAACGTTGTATTGCGAGATTTGACAGCACCGAGCCAAAATATGGTTATTCACAAGCACTTTTTCCGATTGTGCAGGGCGGTACTATCAAAGAACTTCGCAGAGAATCTGCGGAATTTATCAGTAGTTTGGATAGAGAAGGCAACGCAATAGGTGGGCTTGCGGTGGGCGAACCTGCGGAAGTGATGTATGAAATTACTGATTTTGTAACAGATTATTTGCCAAAAAATAAACCTCGTTACTTAATGGGTGTAGGAACTCCTGCCAATATTTTGGAAAATATTGCATTAGGTGTAGATATGTTTGATTGTGTAATGCCTACAAGAAATGGCAGAAATGGTTCTATTTTTACCACACAAGGCATTATCAACATTAAAAATAAAAAATGGGAAGGTGATGAATCTCCGATTGATGAGGTTTTGGGTGGATATGCAAGCACTAATCACTCAAAAGGTTATTTGAGGCATCTTATCCAAAGCCACGAATTATTGGGCGGAATGATTGCAAGCCTTCAAAATCTTACTTTTTATGTTTGGCTTACGCAAGAAGCACGCAAACATATATTAGCAGGTGATTTTTTTGATTGGAAAAAGGAAATGTTGCCTATTGTTATGAGGAAATTATAAGGTTGTTAATTGTTCATAAGTAAGCAACAATGCTAAAATAGTTTATATTATCTTTTCTTTGAGGCATTGGGTCATATCACTGTACAGTTTCTAAAAGTTGGGTATAAAACCCAACTTTATTGATAAAAAACATCAATAAAATAGGGTTTTATACCCTATTTTTCAGCAATTTTTAAAACTGTATAGTGATGTGGCATTGGGTATAAAATCCAAAAATTACAAGTTTTTTAGTTTTTGAATTAAAAAATATAGAAGAAAAAAAATTAGATGAAAAGTTTTTTGAACAAGCAAAAAAAGCATTTTCCAAATAATTTTTTCTAAATAAAAAAGCCCTTTTCACTACTGAAAAGGGCTTTTTTTGTTGTTATATTTTTTTGTATTTTTGTAAAAAATAAAACGATTTTTAAAAATGAATAAAGAATCATATAAATTCAACGAAAAGAATAGTCTTGACCCAAATATTATTGCATATACTTTTTAGACTTTGGACAAAAATAAAAAAAAAGAATAAAAAAAGGCAGATAATGACTAATTTTGAGATATGAAAAAAACAGAAAGCATCTGCCAAAAAATGCTCTTATTGCCCATTTCACGAGCAAA
>JAAFIN010000124.1 GCA_013297825.1 Cytophagales bacterium | reverse complement strand
GACTAAAAGGCAAAGAAATATCTCAAAAAGGGCGAAAACCTGCTAATTTGGTATTTTTGATTGATGTGTCAGGTTCTATGTCTGATGAAAACAAATTGCCTTTGCTAAAACGTGCTTTTACTGAATTGGTGGGTAATCTTGGGGAAGAGGACAAGGTTTCTATGGTGGTGTATGCAGGTGCTGCAGGGCTTGTGTTGCCTCCCACGTCAGGCGGTGATAAATCAAAAATCTTAAATGCCTTGAATAATCTAAATGCAGGTGGTTCAACCGCAGGAGGCGAAGGTTTGCGTTTGGCGTATCAAGTTGCAGAAAAAAATAAACTCACAAATGGCAATAATAGGGTAATTATTGCATCAGATGGCGATTTTAATGTGGGTGAATCCAGCGACGAAGCTATGCAAAATTTGATAGAAGAAAAAAGAAAATCAGGCGTTTTTATTACCGTTTTGGGTTTTGGACAAGGAAATTATCAAGATAATAAAATGGAAATTATTGCAAATAAAGGCAATGGAAATTATTATTACATTGACAATCTGAATGAAGCCAAAAGAGTGCTTGGCACAGGGCTAACAAGTACGTTGGTTACGATTGCAAAAGACGTAAAAATTCAAGTGGAATTTAACAAACAATATGTAAAAACGTACCGACTTTTGGGCTATGAAAATCGTATTTTGGAAAACAAGGATTTTGCAGATGACAAAAAAGATGCTGGCGAAATAGGTGCAGGGCATACAGTTACTGCAATTTATGAGGTAGAACTCAACCAAGATGTTGCAAATGTAGCTTTGGCAGAATTAAGAATGCGTTACAAAGAACCACAATCTGAAACAAGCCAATTATTGAAAGAAAATATCAAAAATGACAAAAAAGTTTTTGAGCAATGTTCCAATGAATTTAGGTTTTCTGCCTCTGTGGCAGGTTTTGCATTGTGCCTCAAAAATTCTGCTTACAAAGGTAATTTGGATTATACCAAAGTGCTTGAAATGGCTAAAAATTCAAAAGATAGCCCAAAACAAAACCAAGAAAAAATAGAAATTCGCAATGAGTTTTTGGATTTGGTCAAAAAAGCTGGAACTTTGGTAAGGTAACAGGATTGGTTGTTTGACAATTTTTGTGGAAAAAGAAAAGTATTCCATAAAAATTGTCAGATAACCCTCTCTACCCTACCATTTTTCGTGCTTCCCCACGTTTCACGTGGGGTTACCATAGTTCAACCACTTCGTGGTTGTTTAAATAGCCTTTTTGTATTAAAAACCCTGAAAGGGTTTAACAATGGTAACCCCACGTAAAACGTGGGGAAACGACAAATAAAAAAATAGTAGGGTAGAGAGCAGATAACCAATATTCAATGATAATTTTCTATCAATAATGTTTTTTAAAATACCAACAAACAAACAATGAAAAATATCGTATTTGGTAATATAATGGTGTTAGCTTTTCTTATTTTTTCTTGTGAAAATCAAAAAAATGAAAGAAACAATAATCCTGTTAATGTCAAAATTGAAAAGAAAATTGACGTAAAAATTGAAAAGAAAGCTGAAATAAATTACGCTATTTTATTTCCACTTGAATATAAAATTAAACAAAATGATATTTCATTTTTAAAAGTAAATGAAAAAGAACTTGGTAAGAGAAATAATGATACTTTATTGAAACAAAAATGTATTTCTTGGGCTTTAAACAAAAACCAAATAGCAAAGATTTTTACAAAATCCACCATAATATCTGGTCGTGAATGGCATTATCTTTACAATCATTATCCTTGTGAAATGTTGGGAGAAGTTATCATAAAAAATGTTAGATTTAACTTTTCTATCAATGCAGGTTCTTTTATGATTTGCCATAACAAAGACACAACATTATATTTGGGTTGTGATGACAGCACATTTTTTCTTGATAGAAAATACAAAAAAGAGGGAATTTAATTTTTACCATTAGACATATTTAGAATAACAAAAATTTTTTTATTTTTTTCCCTGTGCTGGTATATTGGAATTTGTCTATTTTATGTATTTTCTCTGGAATTTTTACAGGAGATAATTTTTCTTTCAAAATGCTTTTTATGGCATCTTCTGATAATGCTGTGTTTAGTTTTGTGGTGATAAAAGCAACAAGAATTTCACCTTTTATGGTATCTTTTTCACCCAATACAAAAACATCTTCAATGCCATCAATTCTCAAAAATTCATTTTCAATTTCTATGGGATAAATATTAACCCCATTTTTTAAAATCATATCATCTTTTCTACCACACCACACAAGTCCATTTTCTTTATCTTCTTTTACCAAATCACCTGTATAAACCCAACCATCTTTTGCGACAACATTAGCCAATTTTGAATCAATGCACAATTCATAATTTTGATTATCCAAAAAAAACAATTTATATTTTATACCTTTCAATGGTTTGCCAAGTGAATGAATATTTTTGTTCAAATCATCAAAATTTGCAATAAATGATGTACTTCCTTCTGTGCTACCATACATACTAAATATATTTTTGGTAAGATGAGAAGTTACACTTTTAAAAATAATCTCGTTCAAAGGTGCGCCTCCACATATTACCAATTTTATGTTGTGTTTTTTTTCTTTCAAACTTTCTGCTAATGAAAATAATGAAGCAGGAACGCCCACCAACACATCTATATTTTCTTGTACCAACAAATTTGCTAATTCAGATTTATCTTTGGTTTCATTTAGCATTGTTTTTTTTCCTAAAATCAATCCAAATAAAAGAGCAGTGTAACCAAAACCGTGAGAAATGGGAATTGAAATATAATCACTTTTTTGAGCCTGAATTTTTGTGCGTGTTATGAGGTCAATAAACGTATAGAGCCAATAAAAACTTCCTTTTCGTTTTTCTATCAATTTCGGTGTGCCTGTGGTGCCAGAAGTTGGAAAAATAATATTTCCTACGTTTTTGGATATTAGCGTTGAAACGTCATTGTCATTGATTTTGGCAACCAATTCATCAATATTCCAAAAATTAGGTTTGTAAAAATCTGAAGCAAAAATATGATAAGATGTTTTTTGAGCCTCAATGATTTTCGTTATGTCATTTGTACCTATTTTATGATGGATAAGAATAGTTTTGAAACTCATATTTTGGAGTGCAAACAAAAAAATCGTATGTTCTATATTATTTTTGCAAAAAAACAAAGCCACATCATCTTTATTTGGTTTTACAATTTTATGGACAATAAAAGAAAGTTGCGTAACTTTTTTATACAATTCGTTAAATTTTATGTGAATATTTCCATCAGTAAGGGCGATTTTATCACCAAATTTATCACTTGCGAATTTTAATAAAAAAGATAAATTACTTCCGTGTGTTCTTTGGGCTTTTATTAAAAAATAAATAGTAAATGGATTTAAAAAGCCAAGTTTTAGTAATCTATATATAAATTGCATATTTATTATATTTTTCTTTTGATTATATTTTCTTTTGATTATTTTCTTTTTTCAAACTAATTATTTGAATTTTATACCATAAACCATAAAAAAGATTATCCAAAAAAATAATGATATGAAGCCACCAAGGTTTGTATTTTCTTTTTTTGGAAATGATATATTTTAAAATAAGAAAGATGACTTTGATTTTACTCATTGCAGGCAAAAAATGATTTCTTTCATTTACCATACTCATACGAGTTCGCACCAAAGGTAGATACAAAGTGCTTACCGAAACTTTATTTACATTTAATTCAGGTTCCATACACCTGAGCCATTGGTCAAAAGCAACTTTTGAAGATTGGTACGCAGACCAACCTGCGGTTGGTGGAAGTAATGTATTGATGGTTGATACATTGATAATATGCCCTTTGGTTTCTAATAAATCAGGCAAAACGCCCAATAAAAGTTGCAAAGCACCTGTATAATTTACCGCAGAACATCTTTGAATATCTTGAAATCTCCCTATGGTATTCATCAATCCACGTTGAATGGATTTTCCTGCATTGTTAATAAAAATATCAATTTTATGTGATTTTGTTTTCAAAAAATCCTCAATTTGTTGTTCATTTCTTAAATCTATGGGATATATTTCTATTTTACAATTTTTATTTTGGAATGATTGTTTGATATGTTCCAATTTTTCCTTTGTCCTTGCAATCAAGCATAAAGTTACAGGAAAAGCACTTAAAAATTCAGACAATAATGCACCAATTCCATAAGAAGCACCTGTAATAAGAATGGTTTTATTCTTGACCGCATTTTCAAGTTTTTTTTTATTGAAGGCATAAACAGGATATAAAATTTTTTCTAATAAACTTTGTTTGCCATCATCTTCATATTCAGTGATTATTTTCATAAGTTTTTTTTGGATATTGAAAAAATATAAAAAGCTAAACATAAGGAATGAGTGAAAAATAAAATGGCAGGTTTGGAACAAGGATTTTACAAATAGCCAGGTTCTTTCAGAATGACATTATTTTCACGGATTTTTCCTGTTTTTATGTAAAGTACAGGTATTTATGGCTGTGAAATGCTATATTAAAGTTCATACATTCCTCTCTACCCTACTATTTTATATTTTGCTGTTCCCCACGTTTCACGTGGGGTTACTATTGTTAAACCCTTTCAGGGTTTTTTGATGCTTTAAACAACCACGAAGTGGTTGAACTATGGTAACCCCACGTGAAACGTGGGGACAACAAAAAAATGGTAGGGTAGAGGGCATACATTCCTAACTATTATTCAATAAACGTTAAAATGTCTGACATTATCATTTATTTTCGTTTAAACCTATAAGGTTTTAAAAACCTTATAGGTTTAGACAACCGACAAATTAATATTTATTGAACACTATTTATCATTTTTTGTCCTAATAATTTTAATTTTCCCTCAAATATTGCAATGCGTCCTCCAAATCAGTAATTGGAAGCAAACAACTTTTGTCTTGGCAAATGTAAATAAATGTATGATTTTTTGGATTATTTTCAGGAGTATTTTCTCTATTTTCAAATAATTCAAAATTTTCTTTACCTGTTTTGCTTGCAAGAATTATTTTATTTGGATAATAAATTTTTTGAATTTCTTTTGCAAAATGTTGGTATTCTTCGCCCACAATCACAATTTCCAACAAAGGTTTTTCCATCAATAACAAAACTTGTCCCCATTCGCTCATATATTCTACATTTTGGGCAATGAGTTTCTGCACCTGCAAAAGCATATTTGTAGCTTGTATTTGGTACGCATTTTTAGAAAAAATATGTCCCAAACGATACAGATTTTTTGCCATAACCGCATTGGAAGAAGGAATTACATTATCCAAAATCTCTTTTTTACGAACCAATAATGAAGGAGCATTTTTATCTGTAAAATAAAATAAATTTTCTTCTTCGTCCCAAAAATTTTCTTGTGTGTAATGCAATAATTTTTCTGCAAATAACAAATATTTGTTTTCAAAAGTAATTTCATATAAAGCAATAAAAGCCTGTATCGTGTGAGCATAATCTTCTAAAAAACCCAATTCAGGACGATTAGGTTGGCGATAAAGCATCTCATTTTTATAGCAATTTTCTTGTAAAAAATCTGCTAAATTGTAAATATGTACCAAAAGCCATTTTTCAGAAAGGGCTTTATACGCATCAATCATACCCAAAAGCATCATTGCATTCCAAGACGTGAGAATTTTGGTGTCAGTTGCAGGACGAACACGTTGATTGCGATAATTGAACAAAATTTCTCGCCAAAATTTATATTTTTCCAAGAAAATTTGGGGTAAAAGTTGGTGTTTTTTGATAAAATTATCGTCTTTTTCTTTACAAAAAAGCACATTTTTAAAATGCTCCCAATTTCCATTTTTTTCTACCTCAAAATAATCATAAATTAGCTTTAATTCTTGTTCCAAAGCATCATTATTTATGGTATTTTCTGCGTTATTTTGGTTTATTTCTGTATTTTTTTTCTTAAATTCTTCCAAAAAGATATTTTTAATTTCTTCTTGTGTAAATACATAAAATTTCCCTTCTTCGCCCTCACTATCTGCATCAATTCCACTATAAAATCCATTATTTTTGGTGTGTAATTCCTGCAAACAAAAAATCAACGTTTGATATACAATTTTTACATAAAGTTTTTTGGTGGAATCAGGCAAAAAATCAATCTTTTTGTCAGTGCTTTGTATGTACGCCTTCGCATAAAGCGAGAGTAATTGGGCATTGTCATAAAGCATTTTTTCAAAATGCGGTACGTGCCAACGTTCATCTACTGAATACCTCGAAAAACCGCCTCCAACTTGGTCGTAAATTCCACCCAATGCCATTTTTTCAAGTGCAAAATGCAGGTTATCAAAGGCAAATTTCTTAGAATTTTCGTTTTGGGTATTATTAGCATAATGCAAAACCCATTCCCAAAGGCAAGGCATAGGAAACTTAGGAGATTTTGCCCTTCCGCCATATTTTAGGTCAATATTTGGGATAAAATTTTCAAAAATTTTGTCCATTTCACCTATTGAAAGTAGTCTTTTGAGAGGGTTTTTTTGGAGATGATACTTCTCTGTGTCAGAAATTTTGAGTGCCACAAAAAATTCCTCTGCGGACTGCTCTAATTCTTCTTTTTTGGTGCGAAAAAGCATTGAAATTCTATCAATTAACTGCAAAAAATAATCTTTTGGGAAGTATGTGCCTGCGTAAAATGGCTTTGTATCAGGCATCAAAAACGCTGTGAGAGGCCAGCCACCTTGTTGTCCCATACTTTGCAATGCTTCCATATAGATTGCATCAATGTCAGGGCGTTCTTCTCTATCTACTTTTATGCAAATAAAGGTATTATTCATAGCATCAGCTACTTCTTGGTTCTCAAAACTCTCTTTTTCCATCACGTGGCACCAATGACAAGACGCATAACCTACACTCAGGAGGATAGGTTTTTGTTCTTTTTGGGCAATGTTAAGAGATTCTTCGCTCCATTCATACCAATTTACAGGGTTGTGGGCGTGTTGTAATAAATAAGGGCTGTGTGCGAATTGAAGATTGTTCATAGTTTTTTTTTTAGGTGTCAGGAAAAAGGTAAAGGAACACAATTTTAAGTGTTTTATCTTAAAACTTGTGTTCCTTTAAAAAAGTTTTTTTTGTTGTGATTTTATTTTTTAAAAAATTAGCAGTTCTATGAAAATTTTTATGGAAGAACAATGTAGCACACTTTTAGTGTGTGAATTACATTTGACTGTGCTTTCACACACTAAAAGTGTATGCTACAAAATATCATTTTTTCCTTTTCCTATAAAAATTGTCAGATAACCAAATAATTTTTTAGTTAAAAAAAATATTATAATTTTGTATGACAATTATCACTAATAATTATAAGTAATAATTGTAACTCAAATTTTAACCTTTATTTGTTGTATTATGAAAACAATAAAAATTTTGGATATTATCAAAAAAACAAACGCTATGTCAAGAATGACAGGCGAATTGGTTTTTGATTTTGTAAAATCTGAAATAGAAAAAGGCGAAAAAATATCACTTTCTTTTTCAGGTTTAGAAAATTGTACTACAAGCTTTATAGGTGGAAGCGTTGGAAAACTTTATAATTTTTTTAAAAAAAAATTAGATGAAAGTTTGAAAATTATTGATGTGGAACATTCATTTTGGCAAGAATTAATTGATGAACAAATTTTATTTGCAACCAACCCAGAAATTGCACGTAAAAATCAGGAAGCACTTGAATTGGTTTTAGAATTGTAATTTTTTAAAATATTAGATGTATTGTAACACCTTTTAAGATGGTGTTACAATTTTGAACATTTAATTTTAATTCAATGTTTTTCAAATTTACGATTATTCTAAAAAAATAAAAAAAAATCTCCACAAATTTTCTTGTAAAAGAAAACTTGTGGAGATTTTTTGAATGATGGCTGTTTCATTTACCATTTACCATTTACAATTCACCATTAAACCTTTATTTCCCAAAAGCATAATAATATTCTTCTTCTTCGCCCTCATAAAAACCACTCACAAATACACCGCCTTTGGTATTTTGAACTTTTTGGATAAAATCATTGATATTTTTTACCTCAACACCTCCAACTTTTGTAATCAAAAATCCCTCACGCATATCAGTTTGTTTTTTGACTTTTCCATTTAATATTTTCAAAACTTTTACGCCATTATTTGCACCAATGGCTTTTTTGTCAGATGCAGTCATTTCAGCAAGTTCCAAACCTAATTTTTCCAATACCCCAGCACTATGATTATTTTTGGCAGAAAGTTCTTTGTTGCCACTTTCATTTTTCAAAGTTACTTGTAAAGTTTTTTCTGTGCCATTGCGATTTACCAAAACTGCAAGTTTGTCGCCAGGTCTTTTGCGTGCAATTTCTTCCAAAAGTTCAGGCGAACTTTTGATTTTTTTGCCATCAATTCCTATAATTACATCACCGCTTTGCATACCTGCATCTTGTCCTGCACTATTTGGTTGGAGGCTTTCCACATACACGCCCTCAGTAATATTTTTGATACCCTTTTCTTTGGCAAGATTTCCGTCAAGTGGGCGAATTTGCGCCCCCAAATAACCACGTTGTACAGTTCCGTATTCAATAAGGTCTTTTACGATTTTTTTCACAATATTAGAAGGAACTGCAAAAGAATATCCTGCATAACTTCCATTAGGCGAAGCAATCGCAGTATTGATGCCTATAAGTTCGCCTTTTGTATTGACCAAAGCACCACCACTATTGCCAGGATTAACCGCAGCATCTGTTTGGATAAATGATTCAATAGGAGATTTATCTTTTTGGCGAAGAATATCCAAATTTCTGCCTTTTGCACTCACAATGCCTGCAGTAACAGTTGATTCCAAATTAAAAGGATTTCCAACTGCAACCACCCATTCGCCCACACGTACCTCATCAGAATTGCCAAATGACACAGAAGGAAGATTTGTTTCTTTGATTTTGATAACTGCCAAATCAGTTGCAGGAGCAACGCCCACGATTTCAGCTTTATAAGTGCGTTTGTCTTGTAAAATCACCTCAATATCAGTCGCATCACCTACCACGTGATTGTTGGTAACAATGTAACCGTCTTTGCTAATAATTACCCCAGAACCTGAACCTTGCGATTTTCCGCCACGCCCACGAAAAAAATCTTCACCATCACCAAAAAACTCTCTGAACATATCAGGCATTTCTCTGCCTCCTTGTCCTTGTTGTCTGCGGTTTGCGTTGTTATTACCGCCAAAAGTAGCCATAATATGCACCACGCCTGCGGTGGTTTTTTCTGCTACATTTACGAAATCAGGTGTTCCACCTTCAAATCCTTTGCGTGTAAGTTGGGTAATATTTTTTTGGTTGTTACCTTCTTGAAAATACACACTTCTTTGGTCAAAACCTACAAGTTTGTATAATCCTAATGTAAGCAAACTGCTTAATAATGCCACGCCTACCAGCATAAGCCAATTTTTTGAATTTTGTTGCATAAAAACAGGTGTTTTATTATTGAATTTTATTATTGATTTTTTGTTAATTTTTTCTTTAAGTATTTTCTCAAAAAACGTTCAAAAATCTCACAAAATTACGATTTACGTTTTTGGTTTAACAAATTTTAAGGAAATTATAGTTTTTTAAAGAAAAAAAAATTTTTTAATGACAAAATGACAGGAATTTTTAAGTAGGTGTTTTTAAAATAGTATCTTATTTCAAAACCACTTCAAAACGATAATAACAATAAATACGGTTAAATGTTAATTTTCAAACATTTTTTTCTCTTTGTAGTTAATTTTATGTGTTTGTATTCAAATGAATACAATTTTTTTTAGGAAATAAGTAGGTTTTGGATTTTGTACTTACACCTGATACCTGACTACTTTTACCTAAATTTTTCAAAACCAAATAATTTTTTATGCAAAAAATCATTTTGTATTGTTGTGTTGTTGGTTTGTTGGGTTTATTAAATGTAAGTTGTGCGATAGTCCGACCTGGCGAAGTGGGCATCAAACAAAAATTTGGGCGTATCAAAAGTGGTATTCTCACACAAGGCGTGTATGGTATCAATATTTTTACGACCAAAATGGTCAAAATTCCTACACGTACCATCAATCTCCCTGTCCAATTAGAAAAATTACCTTCCAAAGAAGGATTAAGTATTGATTGCGAACTTGCAATTTTGTTTAGAATAAAACCTGAATCTGCCATTGATATTGTGCAAAATGTAGGCGTAAATTTTGGAGAAGGCATTATTTTGAGTGTGTTGAGGTCTGCTGCTGCTGATGTTTCTTCACAATTTTTTGCCAAAGACCTTCACACTTCCGAAAGGCACAACATAGAACTTGGGATTGCTAAAAAAATGACTGAAATTTTGGGTGAAAGAGGTTTTGTGATAGAAGCAGTATTGCTTAAAAGTATTCAACTTCCTGCCAAACTTTCACAAGCAATAGAAGAAAAACTACAAGCAGAACAACAATCGCAAACTATGAAATTTATCTTAGAAAAACAACGCCAAGAAAGTGAAAGGCAAAAAATAGAAGCAGAAGGCATACGTGATGCTCAAAAAATTGTATCAGAAGGACTAAATGATTTGATTATCAAATACAAAAGTTTAGATGTTTTTGAAAAATTATCTAATTCGCCCAATACAAAAATTATTGTTACAGATGGAAAAGCTCCACTTTTAATAAATCAAGACCCAAAATAAAAGTTTAAAGTTTAAAGTTCAAGGTTTAAAAGTTTAAAAAGCTCAAAAAACACCTTTTATGAAAATTAAAAGGTGTTTTTTTTGTTTGCAATTCAATTAAAAAATAATTTTTTAGTACTAAATTGCATTTTTTTTAAGGCTGTTGGCTGTTTCATTTATCATTCATCATTTATAATTCATCATTCATTTTGAAATTTTCTTACTTTTTTTTAATGCTAATTTCTTTTAATTTTTTAGATTTTAGTTGTGTGAATTTTAATAGTTTTTTTAAGAGTAAAAAATATAATAACATTAAAGTTGTTGAAAATGATACTTTGCAAAAAAAACCAAAAATCTACGCAAAATTATTAACAGACAAAAGCATTTTTGGTGAAAATGAAAAGATTGTGCTACAATATTATGTGGAAAATAAAGATATTTTACCCATTTCAGGAATTATTACAGGTGAAATTCAAGGACAAAATATAAAAACACTTTATACTTTTAAAGAAAATATCAATCTGCAACCAAAAGAAAAAAAAACGTTGTATTTTTCTTTTAATGCGGTTCCGCCCCAAATAATGCGTGCATATATTCGCATTGCACAAAATGGAAAATTTATTTCTACGCATAATATTGCTATTGCAAGCGAACCACTCAAAATTTCAACACAGGTTTTTGAGCCTTTGGATTTTAAAACTTTTTGGGAAAAGAATTTCCAAAATCTTCAAAAAAAATTACAAAGTGGTTTTAAAATTATCAAAAAATATCGCCCTGATATGTCCAACGCACAATTTTATACCCACGAAATTACGTGGTTTAGTGATGCAGGACGCAAAGTAACAGGTTGGTATCGTGTGCCTACTCACGGACAAAAAGTAAAAGCTCTTTTGCAATTACCTGCGTTGGGGGCTTATTTTGCCAAAGCATTTACGCTTTCTGAAAACGAAAATATTGGTACGCCTTCGCATTTGGCGGTTTTGAGCCTCAATCTTGGCATTGGTCAAGGTGAAAGTGCCAAAAAGCAAATTATGGAAGGGATAGAAAATAAAGAAACTTATTTTTATAAACAAGTTATTTTGGATTGTTTGATTGGTGTGCATTTTTTGGCAAATGAATCCCAAACTTTTGGTAATGAGATTATTGTGGAAGGAATGAGTCAAGGCGGAGGGCTTGCATTGATGTTGGCGAGCTTGGACAAACGCATAAAAACCTGCCTTCCTGATGTTCCATTTTTTTGTGGAATGCCTTATCTTTGGACACAAACCTATTGGGTAAAAAGGGAAGCAGATTTATATTTGAAAAATAAACAAAAACTTAATCCTGCGTTTTCGCTTACACACGCCCAAATTTTGGAGAATTTGGCATATTATGATGTGGCTAATTTTGTGAAAATGATGCCTCCAACCACAAATGTTTATATCAGTGTTGGCTTACAAGATACTACTTGCCCACCGCTTAGTATTTTGGCAATGTACCAACAAACAAGAGGCAAAAAAAGCATAAAAATTTATCCAAAAGGCGAACATAATGGGGGAGGGGTAATGCACAGAAAAGAAAAGTTTTAGTAAAAGCCCCCCAGCCCCCAAAGGGGGAGCTTATTGATATTTTTAAAATTCCCCCTTTGGGGGTTAGGGGGCATCACTTCATTTTCTTCTCCAAATGTTCCATTTCTTTGTAAAAATCAGGCAAAAGATATACAAAAAATGACATTATTTTTTCGTGTGTGGCATATTTTTTTTCTTCGGTTTCAGTATTTTTTTTATTCTTTTTGCGTTGTAAAGTGTAAATTTTGCTTAAAAAAGGTGTTTCAAAAAATACATTTTTCCATTTTTCAAAAGGTTGTTTTTTTTGTAATGCTAATAATTCTTCTTCAGACATTTTTGGATTTTTGTTAAATATTTCTGTTCTTTCCCAATCTGATTGTGCTTGGTCTTGTTGTAAGGTTTCAAAATCCAATTTTTTGGTGTTTTTTTTGTCTTGTGTGAAAATTTCAAAATTTTTAAGATTTTTTTTGAGTGCTAACAAAATTTTATTTGCATTTTTGAAATCTTTATTTTCAATATACCAACTTACACCATACAAATCTGTACGAATAAGATTAAAAAGTGGCAACAATTCCACCAAATAAGGTTTTAGATAACTTTTTTCTTCTTCTGTTCCCTGAAAATCTGCCAAATTAAAATACATATCTTGGCTGTCTTGTACTTTTTTGTGGTTTTTGCGTGCATAATTATACAATATTTTTCCATTTGGATTGTTATAAGCGTGTTTAATTGGCTTTTTTTGAGGTTTTGCCATCATTTCCATTTCATTTACATTTGGATTTAAGTCAACTTTTCCACGTTCTACATCTAATAATAATAACCAATCTTTTGTAATGGTTTTTGGATTATTTGGTATATTTTTGAGCGGATTAAAAGCAAAAGCGGTGAGGACTTCTCTTAATTTGTAACTGTCTGTATAATTTACATTTGGCAATTCTTCAAAAAGATTATGTTTAAATGAAAATTTCATATATTCTGTTTCTATGAGTGGTGTAATTCCTTTGGAAAAACTATCAGAAAATTTTTTGATTTTATTATGGTCAAAATTCCAATAAGTTTGTTTCATTGACAATAATTCATTTGGCAATTCCACAATATCATTATTATTCGCCTGAACTGTATTGAGGGTTTTTAAGGCAGTAATGCGTGGCGAAATTCCAGTAAGTTTGTTAAAAGAAATATCCAAATAATACAAAAGTTTTAGCTCAAAAACTTCATCAGGAATTGTCTTAAAATTATTATACGAAATATCCAAATGTCCAAGTTGTTGGAGATTTTTTGTGTCAATGTGCAAATCTACAAGGCAATTTTTAGAAAGTTGTAATTGTTTCAAATCTGATAATTGTGTTATTTCAGCAGGCAATGTTACAATTTTATTAAAATCCAAATGTAAAGTTTCTAATCTTTCCAAAAGCCCAATTTCTTTTGGTAATTGAATAATATTATTTTGGCTACAAATAAATACCATAAGCCCTTTGAGGTGCTTAATATTTGGCGAAATAGTTTCTATTTGGTTGTTGCTACATTCTAAGATTCTAAGAACCGTATTATCTTTGGTAAATAGGTTTTCAAAAGGATTTTTTATTTGATTTTTGTTAAAATGCAATGTTTTTAGATTTTTTAAGTTTTCTAATCCTTTTGGTAGATTTTTGAGTTGGTTGTTGCTCATATCCAAATAATCCAAACTTTCTATGTTAGAAATTTCATCAGGAAGTGTTTCTAATTTATTTTCCAAAAAACCTAAAGTTATCAGGTTTTTGAGGTTTCCAATTTCTTTTGGAACACTTGTAAGTTGATTATTGGTAAAATGTAATTCGGTTAATTTGGTAAAGTTCCCAATTTCTTTGGGCAAAGAAATAAGTTTGTTATAAGTAACATCAAATCTTTCCAAATTGGTAAGTTGTCCAATCTGTGCAGGAAGGCTTTTGAGGTTATTATTTGCTAAATGAAGTTCTTTAAGTTTGGTAAATTGTCCTATAAATTCAGGCAAAAACTCAAATCTATTTCCACCAAGTGTTAATATTTCCAAGTTTTTTAGGTTTTTGAGGCTTTGGGGAATATTTTTTATTTTGTTAATATTCAAACGCAAAGATTTTAATTTAGTTAGATTTCCTAATTCTTCGGGCAAAGTTCTAAGGTCATTGTGCGAAAGTTCCAAATACAAAAGGTTTTCT